>DYKK01000249.1 GCA_020722625.1 Anaeromyxobacter dehalogenans | reverse complement strand
AGGAAGGGAACACGAGGAGCGCCGCGCCGAACACGGCGAATCCCACCGCGAAGGAGACCACGCAGTACCCCATGATCTCGCGGACCGACAGCCCCGCGACCGCCAGCAGTGGGAGGGCCCAGAACGGCTGCACCATGTTGGCGACCTGGTCCCCGAAGGCCACGCCCATCGCGGTCGCGGCCTGCGAGGCCTGAAGCGCCCTCGCGGCCTCGGCCACGATCGGCCCCTGCACGACCCAGTGCCCCCCGCCCGAGGGGACGAAGAAGTTCAGGATGCACGAGGCGACGTACGACCAGAAGGGGAGGGTCCAGGCCGACGACAACCTCACGAAGAACCCCGCGAGGGCCGCGGCGGCCCCGCTCGCCTCCAGGACCCCCTGGATCCCACCGTACAGCGGGTACTGGATCAGAAGCGGCCCGACCGTGCGCGCGGCCGCGTTCACCGCGCGCACGTAGTTCATGGGCGTGCGGTGCAGCCACACGCCGAGCCCCAGCATCGCCAGGATCACGGCATTGATATCGAAGGGCCCGCCGGCCGCGAGGCGCGCGGCGAGCCCCGCGAGCGCGAGGCCCCCGCAAAGCCACGACACGGGCCTCGCCTCCTCGAGGCGGTGGGCCGGGGTCCAGACCGCCCCGCAGTCCGGGGCCGGCGCCTCGTCCTCGGGCCCCTCCGGGGCCGGGCGGACCTGTCCCGCTCGGGGCTGCATCCGCACGAACACCAGCGGGAGCGCGACCAGCGTCACCGCGACCGGCACGAGGTTCATCGGGGTCAACAGCGTGGCGGACAGCGGCAAGGCCGCGCCGCCGATCTTCTCGGCGAAGTTCATCGGGCTTCCAGGCGTGGCCGAGATCAGGGCGATGGACGACGACAGCCCGGACTCCCAGATCAGGAACCCCGAGTAGGCGGCCGCGACCAGGAGCCCGTAGTCCGCGCCCCGCACGCGCATCGCGACCGCCCGCGCCAGGACCGCCCCGACCACGAGCCCGAAGCCCCAGTTCAGCAGGGACCCGGCCGCGGCCCCGAGCAGGACCACGACCACCGCGTGCGCCGGCGTGCGCGGCCAGGACGCGAGGCGCCCGAGGGCCCGGCGCACGCTCGGGGCGTTCGCGAGCGCGTGGCCCGTCACCAGGATCAGGACCATCTGCATCGCGAAGGGCAGGATGCGGAAGAGCCCGTCGGCCCAGGCCCCGAGCAGGCCGAAGGACTCGCCGGGACGCAGCCCCACGCCGACCCCGACCGCCACGAACGTCAGCAGGACCGCGAACAAGAACGGGTCCGGCATCCACCGCTGCATGAGGTTCACAAAGATGGTCGCGACACGGTTCAACATGGGGTCGAGACCTGCTCGTCACGGTACGCACGCGTCGAGCGTGCTCTTGGGGCCCAGGGTCCCGCTCGGCTGCGGCCGGTCCGCGAAGACGTCGCGCACCTTCATCTTCTTGCACGAGGGGTCCTTGGTGACATCGAAGCCGCGCTCGGTCAGGGGGAACTCCTCGGTCCCGGACCACGTCCCCTCGTCCGTCGGGATGCCGATCGTGTACTTGTAGCGCAGGAGGGTCCCCGGCATGAACCCGAACACGCCCGACCAGACCCCGTCCCCGGCTGCGAGGTCCGGCGCGACCCCGTCGTCCCGCAACGCGACCTTGTTCGGGATCCAGTTGGCGAGCTTGTCCTGGTTTCCCGCGACATAGACGATCCCCTTCCCCTTGGGCTGCGGCGGGTTCTTGATCGGGCCGTAGGTGTCGAGCGCCACCTGGGAGCCGGTCACGTCCACCTCGAACGCGACATAGACGAGGTTGGTCACGTCCTCGAACACCATCTTGCCGGTCAGGTTCGGGGCGCGGTCGCGCCCGCCCGTCTGGTCCCCCGTGACCGCCAGGAACTCGAGCGGGTCCCCGAGCGCAAGCCCGAGCGACGCGAACGGAATCGAGAACTCCAGGGCCTTCCCCCCGCTCGCGGCCGGGCCTCCCACCTGGACGTTCCCGGATCCGGCCGGGACCCACCCGCCCGAGCCGTCCGCCTGGAAGACCCCGACGGCCGGGGGCTTTTGCGAAAAGTCCACCCGCACCTCCCGCGCGGCCCCGCCGGTCAGGAACGACAGGTCCCGGCCGTATCGGTCCGTCTGGTTCATCGGGTCCTGCTCGAACTGCCCGGTCTTCGGGTCCAGGATGTGCTTGTGCGAGAAGTACAGAGACACCGCGTAGGGGGTCTGCGCCTTCTGGTTCAGGTCCAGGTTGAACGTGAGGGCGCAGTAGAACCGGTCCGCCGTGTATCCGTAATAGACCGAGGCGATGTCGTCCAGGGGATTCGCCATGCTGCCGGAATCGTTGTCGTAGAACAGCCCGCCCTCGGACACCCAGGCCTCCGACGGCGCGACCTGCCCGTCCAGGACCGGCGGGGCCGTGAAGGGGCCGGTCGGGGCCTTCTGCCTGGCCTGCACCAGGGGAGGGAAGTCCGGGACCGTGACCGGGGGCTTGCCTTGCAAGGACAGGGCCGCGTTCATGGCCTGGTACATCCCGACCAGGTGCGAGCGGAACGCGGCATCGAAGGGGGTGTCGTCGTTGGCCGGGCTCGTCATGTCCGCGCCGTACCACCAGAACCAGTCGCTCCCCTCGGCCGCGTACATCTCCTCGTAGGCCCGCCACGCCTGGTAGGCGAGGGACGCCCCCTCCTCGGGCGCCGGCGCCGCGGGGTCCGGGCGCACGATCCCGCTCGCGGTCAGGGCCTTGCGGGCCTGCGACAGGTATCCCCAGGCCGCGTTCTCCTCGGGCTCCCCGATCCAGATCGCGAAGTCCCCGCCGATCCAGGAGCCCGGTTGCAAGGGCTCGAGTTCCGGCAGGTCGTGCACCGGGTGCGCCGGGATCGCCCGGGTCGGGTTGCCGAGCAGGTACTCCGCGACCGAGACCGGGACCACCTCGCCCATCACCGCCGCGTCGTTCAGGGCGCGGTACAGGGCGCGCAGGAACCCCTTGCCGTCCTGCTCCTTCACGTACGACTCCCAGGGGTTCTCGCCGTCGAGGACCACGGTCACCAGGCGGTCCGGCCCCCCGAAGGCGGGCGCCATGTTCAACAGGTTCTTCAGGAAGTCCTGGGCGGCGACCTGCCCCCACATCGGCTGGTAGGACCACCCGAGGTTGTTCGACAGCCCCGTGTCCCGGAACACGATCGCCATCTCGTCCGCTTGCCCGCCCCCGCCCCCGCCCACGGTGTCCGCGTCCAGCCGGTACGGCCGGCAGTGCGCGCACGGCGGCGCGGATTGCCCCATCTTGTCCAGCGTGTTCAGCAGCACGTCCTTGTCCGTGGCCACCCACCGCACCCCCGCGTCCACGAAGGCCGACACGACCTCCTCGGCCACGCTCCCCTCGCCGGGCCACATCCCGAGCGGCGGGGCCCCGAACAGGTCCTGGAAGTACCGCACCCCCTTGACCACGTGCGCGCGGGCGTCCTCGGGTTCCCGGAATCGCTCGGGCATGGTGTCGAACGGCTGGACCTTCTTCGCCAGGTCGGAATCGTGGATCAGCGGCAGGATGGGGTGATAGAACGGCGTGGTCGTCAACTCGACCTGCCCGGCGCACGACCCGCCCGAGGCGCACGCCGCAGGGTCGAACCGCAGGGCCTTGTGTACGGCCACCACGTTTTTCATGACCTTGTATTCTTCGGCGACCAGCCGGTTCGCCAGGTCCTCGGAGGGCGGCACGGCCAGGGTGAAGCGCCCGGCGACGTCCTTCTTCACGACGTTCGACAGGTCCACGACGCTCCCGTCCGGCATCGTCACGGGGCCGTTCAGGAAGTCCGGGTCGAACCACGCGACCTCGAACAGGACCTTCAGCAGCAGGAGGTCGTCGTGCGTGTAGGTCACGGGGGCCCGGTCCCGCAAAGCCTTGTATTCCGGGAAGAACGCCATCATCGCGTCCGACGTGGACAGGCACGACCACGGGGCGTTGTAGAACAACTCCAGTTGCCGGTCCGTGGGCTTCGCCGCGACCTTCCCCTCGGGGTCGGGCGTGTCGTCGAGCAGGAGGTCCACCCACGGGTCGGTCCGGCCGCGCCACGCCGCGAGGAACGCAACCTCGTCCACCCGGTTCGCCGCCGTGTCCACGTAGGGTCCCAGCCGCGCCACGTAGTAGTCGAGCAACTGCGTCAGCAGGACCGCCGTCAGGTTCACCGTGACGTGGACCTCGGGGTGGTCGGCCAGGATCGCGACCATGTCGTAGTAGTCCTTGACCGCGTGCTTTCTCACCCACGGCCCGGACAGCTCGTCCCTGGCCACGTCCAGGTAGGTCGGCTGGTGCTGGTGCCAGACCAGGGCCAGATAGACGGACCGCTTGACCTTCGCGGACTTCGCCTTGGGGTCCACCTCGTGGCCCGCGAGGTCCGTCACGCCCGCCACATAGACCGTGTACGTGAGGGCCGGGTTGATCGCGGCCTTGGGGTCCAGGGTGAGGGTCACGAAGGCCCCGGACGGCACGGCGGCCGTCACCGGCAGGATCGAGTTGTCGCTCCCCTTGACCGTGTAGTGCCCGGGCTCCGACGCGGACCCCGGGTCCACCGGCTCCGAGAAGCGCACCGTCACGCCCTTCCCGTCCGCGGAAAAGGCCGACACGACCTGCGGCGGCGTGGTGTCGGGACCCGCGTCGGGTCCCCCCGGATCGACCGCGTCCCGGCCCGGGTCCTCGGGGGGCTCGATGTCCGCCCCTGTCCTGTCCCCCCCCGGATCGGGGTTCGTCCACGCGTCCGCCGGGAATTCGCCCGGGGCCGCGCCGTCCGACCCGGCCGCGTCCGGTCCAGAGAACTCGCCGGGACCCTCGGGGAACCCGTTCCCGGTCCGGTCCCCGGCCGTCACCCCCCACTCACCCCCGCCGCACGCCCCCGGACACAGAAATCCGGCCCACAGAAATCCCAGGTACGCCACCAAAGAAAGGAGTCCTTTCATGACCCAGATCCCCTGTCAGATTTCACAACCCATCGAACCCATTGCCTTTGCCGCGGATCCTCATTCACCGCCATCTCACCGCGCGGGTTTGCGACTTCAATCCGCAATCCGCAATCCGAAATGAGAGGCCCCCTTGTCAAAATCTTCCACGATTATCTACAATGGGTCCGCGGAACGCCAGCGGCGGTGTCGGGGGGT
>DYKK01000248.1 GCA_020722625.1 Anaeromyxobacter dehalogenans | reverse complement strand
GATTCGACCGTGACCGAAATCACCGCCGGAGCCGACTGGAACGGCTGGACCTTCAACGTGGTGGTCTTGGGCGGAGGCCCGGACGGAGCGCCCATCAGCGTCACCGTGGTCGGAGACGAGACCAACAACACCGTGGACGAAATCGCCGCGGCCCTGGTCACCGCTCTGAACGCAACCCAAATAAACGCCGCGTCCTATGAGGCTGAGACGAACACCCTCACCATCGCAGGAGCCGCGGACGCCTTGGGAGACCAGAAAGTTGCGGTGCGGATCACGCCGCCCGGGGGCAAATCCCCCATCGACGCCCTGGTGGGCACGATCACGGACGGCGGAGCCTCGGGTGACGCCCTCAGCGTGGTTCTGCCTGCCGACGCTGCCGTGGTTCCGCGGGTCCTCGCCGCGGTGAAGCAGGCTGAATAACCCCAGGAGAACTGTACAAATGTCCACCATCATTCAAACAACCTTTGTCCTGACCGGCCCCCTCAAGGGCAAGACCGTCAACCTGGGCTCGCTGCCGTACCGCTTCGCGGACGGTCGCACGACCCTGATTGCTTCGGTCGAGGACACCGCCCTTCACGCCCGCTTCCTGGAGCGTAACTGGCAGGCGTACCCGGAGGGACCCCCCGCCCTGGAGGGACAGACCGATGGCCAGCGTGAAGTTCAAACGAATACCCAGCAAGACGGCCAACCGCCGGTATCAAGCGACGTTCAGCCCAACGGGGGCGGGACTGAAGCCGGTGGTGAAGCAGACCACGGCGCGGGAGCAACTGACCCCGAAGCCGGGCAGGCCGGGAGTGTTCCCGGCGGGGACGGACAGCAGGCGCAGCTGAACCCGGCTGGCGACCCGCCGCCCCCGGAGGTGAACACCAAGCTCCAGAAGGCCGTCCAGAGCCTGGACCCGGCGGACGACAACCACTGGACCCGCGACGGCAAGCCCGCGATGAGCGCGGTTGAGAAGCTGTACGGCTCCGCGGGCATCACGCGCGCTGACGTTGAGGCCGTCGCCCCCGGCTGGACCCGGGAGAAGGCGAAGGCCGCTGCGGCGCAGTAACCCACCAACCTTGACAGGAGAAGCACCATGAAAGGCGGAACCACCAAGGCGGCTGGAAAGGCCGCAATCAACAGCTCGAAGTCGGGCGTGCGTAGCGGTCCGGGCAACAAGAACATCGCCCACGGGGCGAACCGCGCGCCGCGTCCTTCCGGTCCGACCGGCCCGATCAAGGGCCGCGACAAGGGCGGGGTTTAAGGACCGATGTTGGGCGGGGCCTCCTCCCTCACCGCCCGGCTCCTGCTCGCCGCGGGGCTCGTCCTCGCGGCGGGCCTTCTCGCGCTCGCGGGCTACGGCTTTGGCCGGGCTCACGAAGCGCGGGCGGCGGCGGAGCGTATGGACGAGTACAAGGAGGAGGTGCGCGCCCGCGAGCGTGAGCAGGAACGGCTACTGGCGGAGGCGAACGAGCGGAACCGGCAACAGGAGATTGAGCATGAACAACGTGTGGCAGACCTTCGGGCGGAGTACGCCCGACAGCAGGCCGATGCTGAGGCCCGGGACCAGCGCACTATTGCTGATCTGCGCTCTGGCAATCAGCGGTTGCGCCTCCAAGTCGCCTCTTGTAGTTCAGCCCAACCCGGTTCGTCTGGAGCCGCCCCCGGCGGAGCTGATGGAGCCGGAACAGCCGAACTTGCGCCAGAGACTTCAGCAGCTCTCTGGTCAATCGCCGCAGACGGCGACCGGGCCATCAGGAAGCTGACGGCCCTCCAATCCTGGGCGCGGTCCGCGGTCAGGATGTGTAACGTGCCTCCGCCTCCGCCGGCAAACGGAGACTGAACATGATCGAACTCCTCACCAAACTCACGGCCCGCCTCCGCAAGCGGCTGGTGCCGTTCTTCGACCTCACGGCCTGGGTCCTGCTCATCGCCGCGATGGTTCCGCTGCTCCTGATCGACTCGCCCATGGTTGCGACCCTCGCGCAGTGGACGGCGTTTGCCCTCGCGCTGGCAGGCGTCACCGTTGTGATCGTCCGCGTGGTACTACCCCAGGTGGACCTCTCGGAGTGGCTAGGGCATGCGCGTAGTGGCAACGTGTCCGCAGGGCTCGTGGTCCTCGCGGTCGCCCTGATCGTCTGTTTCACCTTCATGGGGCTCGTGCTATGGGCAAAAGCCTGACCCGCTTCGCCTTCGCCCTCGTCTGCTGGGCCCTGGGCTCCGTCACGGTAGCGTCCGCCCAGGATGTTCGCACCTTCGTCCCTGCCGGGGCGGAGGTGTATGCCCCTGTGCTGGTCGAGCGCCAGCGCGCGGTATGGCCCGCCGCCCCGGAGCCCTGGACCCTCGCCGGTTTGGTCGAGCAGGAAAGCTGTATCAGCCTGACGCACTCGCGCTGCTGGAACCCGCGCAGTGAGCTCAAGACCTCCCGGGAGTACGGTTTTGGCTTCGGCCAGATCACCACGGCCTATCGGGCGGACGGATCCACGCGCTTCAACAAGTTCGAGGAGCTGAGGGCGGCGCACGCCTCGCTGCGCGACTGGACTTGGGAGAACCGCTTTGACCCGGGCTATCAGCTCACGGCCATCGTGGAAATGAATCTGGACCTGTGGCGGCGGCTCGCCTCCGCCCCGGGCGCAACGGTCACGGACCACTGGGGCTTCGTCCTGTCCAGTTACAACGGCGGGCTCGCGGGCGTCCTCCAGGACCGGCGGCTGTGCTCGAACACTCGCGGCTGTGATCCGGCGCGCTGGTTCGGTAACGTCGAGCGGACCAGCCTGAAGTCCCGGGTCCCTCAGCCCGGATATGGCAACCGCTCCTGGTACGACATCAACCGGAGCTACGTGCGGAGCGTCCTGACGCTCCGCCGGGACAAATATCAAGTGTACTGGAGGACCTGATCGTGGCGTTTAATGTTCAGGACGATAACGGCGACGTGGCGGGGGCGAACGCCTACATCACGGTGGAGGATTTCAAGGTGTACCACAAGGACCGCGGCCAGGACTTCTCGACCTTCGGTGATGAGGCCATCGCCGCCGGGATCATTCGCGCAACGGACTACCTGGACACCCGTTTCACCTTCTCGGGGCAGCGGCTCCGGGGCCGGGACCAGACCACGGAGTGGCCCCGCATGAATGCGTATGACCGTGACCGCCGCTACGTCAACGGCATCCCAGTCGAGGTCAAGGAAGCCACGGCGGAGTACGCCCTGCGCGCGTTGAACCAGGAGCTGAACCCCGACCCGGAGCGCGACCCCTCTGGGCGTCCGGTCCGCTCGAAGTCGGAGCAGGTCGGGCCCATCAGTGCGTCCGTCGCCTACGCCTACGGCGGGGCCTACACCATGCCCGCCTACCCGGCGGCGGACCAGAAGCTGGTCAAGGCGGGCTTCGTCCGCTCCGGCGGGAACCTCGTGAGGGCCTGATCATGGCGCGCTTTGACTCCGTTATCGCACTGGCAAAAAAGCTGATCAAGAAGAACGGTCAGCTGGTGACGCTGCGCGGCTTCGCGGTGAGTCCGGGGACGAACCCGGACCAGCCCTGGAGGCCCGGCGAGCCAGCTCCGGCGGATCAGCCGATTGAGGCCGTGTTCCTGGACTATGAGCAGAAGTACATCGACGGCGAGACCGTCCGCATGGGCGACCAAAGGGTGTTCATGCCGGCGGAGGGCCTGACGAGCCCGCCGGAGCAGAACGGCCAGGTGCTGCGCGGCGCGGAGGTCTGGAAGATCATCACGATCAAGCCGCTCAACCCGAACGGGCAGGCGATCATGTACGAATTGCAGGTGCGCCAATGAGCCTTCCGAACTTCACGACCGCGCGTGACGAAATCCTGGGGCTGTTCAAGGCGGCTTGGGATGCCGGAACGCCTCCGATCAACGGCGGAGAAGTTGTTGAGGTCCGCTGGCCGGGGGTGGATGCGGGGGACCCGCCGCCCGCGGACAAGGCTTGGGCGCGCATCATGGTCCGCCACGGAACCTCGCGCCAATCCACGTTCGGCCCCACCGGCGGTCGCCGCTTTACGCGGCCCGGACTGATCACGGTACAGGTGTTTGCGCCCAATTCTGGCGGAAACGGATTGTCCTTTGCTGAAAAACTCGGGATAATCGCCCGGGACGCCTTCGAGGGGCGAGGAACCGCGAGCGGCATTTGGTTCCGCAACGCCCGGATTCAAGAGATTGGACCGGACGGGGCTTGGTACCAGATGAATGTCCTGGTCGAGTTTGAATATGACGAAATGCGGTGAACCCCTCGCCACTTGATATGAGGAGCTGACTATGGCCAACAAAATCGACGCCAACGCGACCGGGCTCCGGTACGCGGAGGAAACTGAACTCAAGACCCTTCCGGGCTCGCCCGTCTGGTATCCGCTGGAGCCGAACAGCTACAACGACTTTGGCGGCCAGATCAGCACCGTCGCCCGGAACCCCATCACCCCCTCGCGCCAGCGCAAGAAAGGCGTGACCACGGACCTGGACGCCTCCGGCGGCTTCGCCACGGACCTGACGCAGACCAACCTGACCCGTCTGCTCCAGGGCTTCTTCTTTGCGGACATCCGCGAGAAGGCCACCACGGCTCCGATGAACGCGGCGGCGGTCGTGCTGACCGGCGTGACCGCGGCGGACGGCACCTATGCCGCGGCTGCGGGCCTGGACATCTTCGAGGCGGGCGACCTGATCCTGGCCTCGGGCTTCGCCCAAGCGGCGAACAACGGCCTCAAGCGCGTGTCTCTCGCGGACGCGGTCGGCGTGACCGTTGACGCGGCCCTCGTGGACGAGGCCCCGGGCGCTGGCGCGAAGCTCCAGCAGGTCGGCTTCCAGTTCGGGGCTGGCGAGGTGTCCATCGACGTTTCGGGCTCCTACCCGCGCCTGACCCGCGCGGGCGGCTACAAGGACTTCACGACCTTCGGCCTGATCCCGGGCGAGTGGGTGTTCATCGGCGGGGATGAGGCGGCAACCAAGTTTGATAACGCGAACAACAACGGCTTCGCCCGCGTCCGCGCGGTCGGCGCTGACTTCATCGAGTTCGACAAGACCTCCGCCACGATGGTTGCGGAAGACGGAGCGACCAAGACCTTCCGCCTGTTCTTCGGCAACGTCCTGAAGAACGAGAAGGCCGCGAACCTGATCAAACGCCGCAGCTACCAGCTGGAGCGTACCTTGGGTCAGGACTCGAACGGCACCATGTCGGAGTACCTGGTGGGCGCGGTCCCGAATGAGATGAGCCTC
>DYKK01000247.1:3192-5215 GCA_020722625.1 Anaeromyxobacter dehalogenans | reverse complement strand
TCTTTGAATATGCGTGAGACCTGCCTCGTTTCATTTCACCACCCTGGGGCCGCGACTTCCCCGGCTATCGGACGTGCCCCCGGCACGTCCTCTCCCGCTCGGTCGCTTCGCTCCCTGCGCGGGAAGCCGGGGCCCCAGTCGCGGCCGGCACGAGACCGCGACAGATCAAGGTGTTCCGTCGTGCTGCCGAGATCGGGGTGGCGGATCGTGGCCGGTGGGTGACCTTGACCGGCGCGCAGGCCGCGACGTAGAATCGTCTCAAGAGCGGGAAGTCCGGCGGGAGGGTCGTCGCCCGGCGAGTCCCAGGCCGGTCCTCGCGAGGGAGAGGACGATGAACGGCCCCGTCACACCGGTGGAGGATCTCGTCCGGGCCCTGCGCGCCCTGGACCGCGTCGAGGCCGAGCGCCTCCTGGGCCGGGCCGCCTCCGGGGCCTCCGCGATGCCTCTGGAGGACCTCGTCGTGGCCGCCCTGGAGCGGTTCGGCGAGGACTGAGAGTCGGGGCGCGCGGCCCTGTCCCAGGTTTACATGGCCGGCCGTATCTGCGAGGACATCCTGGGGCGATGGTCCTCGTCGGCCCCGCCCCGGGACTGCCCTTTGCGGATCGCCATCGCGGTCCTGCATGACTACCACATGCTCGGCAAGCGCATGGTGCTGTCGGTACTCCATGCCGCCGGGTATCCGGTCCTCGACTACGGGGGCGGCGTGGCGCCCGAGGTCGCGGCCCGCCGTGCCCTCGACGACGGGGTCGAGGTCCTGCTCGTCTCGACCCTGATGCTGCCGTCCGCGCTCCGGGTGCGGGAACTGATGGACCTCCTGGCCCCACATTCGCAGAGGCCCCGGGTCGCGGTCGGGGGAGCGCCGTTCCGCCTGGATGCGGCCCTGTGGACCCGGGTCGGGGCCGACGCCATGGGGAGGACCGCATCCGACGCGATCGCGATCGTCAGGCACCTGACCGGGAGTCGGACGTGAGAGACCAGCAGGAGATGACGTCCCTCGATCGGGTGATGACGGCCCTCCAGCACCGGGAGCCCGACCGCGTGCCCCTGTTCCTGTCGGTGACCCTGCACGGGGCCCGGGAGGTCGGCATGGTGCTTCCGCACTACCTGAAGGACCCCGCGGCCGTGGCCGAGGGGCAGGTCCGGATGCGCGCGAAGTACGGCAACGACTGCCTGATCGGCTTCCTGTACGCCGCGATCGAGACCGAGGCCTTCGGGGGCGAGACCCTGTTCCGCGAGGATGGACCGCCCAACGCCGGGCCGCCGGTGATCGCGAGGCCCCAGGACATTGACGCCCTCGAGCCCCCGCCCGTCGCGGGCAACCCCCCGCTCGAACGCGTCCTGCGGGTGATCTCGCTGCTCGCGGAACGCGCCCGCGGCGAGGTCCCGGTGGCCGCGGCCGCGATCGGCCCCTTCTCGCTTCCCATCATGCAGATGGGCTTCGACCACTGGCTGGATCTCCTGCACGACGACCCCGCCCGCGCCGTCCCGGTGGGCACCGAGGTCCTGCGGCTGCGTCTCGAGCGCGTGGTCCGCGAGGCCGACATCGAGGCCGCCCGCCGCGACCTGGACCGCCTGGACGCGGCCCGCCGCGAACTCGAGCGCTCGAACGCCGAACTCGAAGGCTTCGCTTACGTGGCCTCCCGCGAACATCCTGCTGGTCGAGGACAACCCCCTGGACGTGGAGCTGACCCTGGAATCCCTGAAGGAGGCCAAGGTCCTGTGCCGGATGGACGTGGCCACGGACGGCGAGGAGGCCGTCGCGTACCTGCGCAAGGCCGGGAAGTACCGCGACGCCCCCACGCCGGACCTGGTGCTGCTGGACCTGAACCTCCCGCGGAAGGACGGGCGCGAGGTCCTGGCCGAGGTCAAGGCGGACCCGGTCCTGAAGGTCATCCCGGTGGTCGTCATGACCTCGTCCGAGGCCGAGGCCGACGTGCTGCGCGCCTACAGCCTGCACGCGAACTCTTACGTGGTCAAGCCCGTCACGCTGGAACGGCTCATCGAGGTCGTCAAGCACATCGAG
>DYKK01000247.1:0-3092 GCA_020722625.1 Anaeromyxobacter dehalogenans | reverse complement strand
GCGGCGGTTCGGCCCGTGAACGGGGGCGGCCGCTACAGGTCGTCCCCGGACACGATGCGGAAGCGGAGGCCGCTCGACCGGACCTCCACGCGGCCCGTGTGGTCGTACAACTCGCCGTCCACGGTGAAGCGACCCGACGCGACCAGGCGGCTCGCGTCCGGGAAGACCTCGATCATGGGGTGCGGGACCTCCCACAACAGGTGGGGCAGGAGCCGCACGACCTCGCCCGGGGACTTTCCGCGCACGACCTTGGCGTGGAACCCCACGGTCCCGGGAGCCACGGTCAGGGACCACACGAGCCCGCGGGCGAGCATCAGGTCCACGGTGGACGCCACGGCCCCGATCCCGTCCCCGAGCCCCCGGCCGTCCACCTCCATCCACGGGTCCGAGGGCTCGAGGAGGCCCGCGTGGGCCCGGTAGAAGCGGGTGCGCAGCACGGTGCCCACGACGCTACGGACGAGCAGGCGCGCGAGGCCCAGGTACCCCGACCCCATCCGGTCGCACAGGTCCAGGGCGTTCGCGACCACCTCGGACCCGAAGACCATCCCCAGCATGGGTTCCCGGCCCCGGGGCCGGACCTCCAGGACCCCGACCTCCCGCGTGGCCACGTCCCGAAGCGCGGCCCCGCGATGGCGCGACAGGAACCTCGACACGGTGCGCACCGGGTCCCCCTTGGTCCCGAGGGCCCGGCTCGCGATGTTGTAGGTCCCGCCGTTGAGGAGCAGGAGGACCGGGGGCGTGCGCAGCCCCTGGGACCATTCCGCGCCGAAGAGGCGCGCCATCGCGTTGATCGCGCCGTGGATCGTCCCGTCCCCGCCGTTGATCGCGAGGACGTTGACCTCGCGCTCGACGAGCAGGCTGCGGATTGCGCCCTCGATCTCGGATCGGTCCGCGGTCCGGACGGCGTCCGCCGCGTTCCCGAGCCGCCGGACCAGGCTCCTGTGCGTGAAGGGGAAGCGGTGGTTGTGCTGGGCCGTGGGGTTCGTGAGCACCCCGAGCCGCACCGGGACCACCTTCTCCTGGTGCCGGCCCGCGGCTTCCCGTCCGATGGATCGCGCCTTGACCTTCAACGGGTCCGCGTCCTCACTTGGCCTTGCCCCAGAAGGTCCCGATCGGGGCGTACGTGGTCCCGCCGACCACGAGTCGCGCGTCCCACTCGCACTGCTCGGTCTTCTTCCCGAAGGCGTCGAACGTCATGTTCTTGTCGGTGTCGTACACCGGGCAAGGCGACTTGGTCCCGATCGTGAAGTTGTCGGGCTGGGCGTCCAGGCTCAGGAGTTGCTGCCGCAGGTAGGTCGCGCCGGTCGTGATCAGGGCCTCGCACGCCCCCTCCACGAGGTTCTTGGTCAGGCCGGCGGCCTTCTCGGTCACGTTCTCGGCGAACGTCGCGCAACAACTATCGTCAATCAGACATCCCTTCCCGGCCAGCAGGGACCCGATCAGGGCCTCGTAGGAGTCCACCGCGGGCAAATTGTCCGTCCCGTCCCCGAAGACCTGGGGCAACAGGAGTTTCTCGATCGCGAAGTTCACCAGGGCCCCATACTGGAAGTTCAGGGTGTGCGGGGCGATGGTCAGCTTGCTCGCCTGCACGAGGTCCGCCTCGAAGTTCCCGGTGATGATGTCGGGCAGGCCCGGGCCCCCGAGCGGGAGGTTCTTCCAGCCGCAGTTGTCATCCGCGGGCGGGCAGTCGAGGCCCAGGGTCCAGCGCACGCGCACCGTGTGCCACTTCTCCTGGCAGGCGGCCGCGGGCAGGTGGCCGGCCTGGTCGGGTTCCTGGAGGAACGTGAACGTCGAGAGCAACTGGAACTTCGTCAGGATGTCGCCCACGTCCTTGCCGGTCCAGTAGATCTTGCCGCACAGGCTCGGGTCGTCGAACGGGCAGTTCTGCTCCAGCAACCCGACGAGGACCACGTTGATGATCTGGAAGACCACGTCGCCCGTGGTGGTCAGTTCATCAATCTTGGGATCTTGCGGATGGGTGAAGAGGTAGCCGCAGAAGTCCTCCAGCGTGCTCCCGCTGGCCCCGGCCTGGCAGATCAGCAGCATGATCTGGGCGGAGGGGTTCTCGAAGAAGCCCACGATGGCATAGACGACGTTGGCCACGTTGGGCGGGAGCCCGCTGACCAGGTCGAAGGTGTTCGTGATGTCGTAGGACCCCTTGAGCGCGGGGGGGATGTCCACGAGCGACAACTCCACGTACTTCTTGCCGCCCCACTCCACCTTGCCGTCCGTGTCGTTGCACGCGTACGCCTGGACCGGTCCCTGGCCCGAGCGCGCGAGGCCCACGACGGTGTAGTACTGGGTCTTTTCGGTTTCGAGGTTGGGGAGTTCCGAGAACACGGCGGTCTGGGTGATATAGACGTCCGGGGAGACCACGGTGGCCGTGGGGAGGTTCGCGAGGTCGAGGTCCGCGCACGTCGGCTTGCCGGTCCCGCCCTGCTTGAACAGAAAGACCTTCGCGGTGTCAATCAGCGGGTAGATGCCCTTGTAGTCCGCGAAGCCCACGGACAGGGGCGCGGTGCCCTTCGGGTTGATGGCGACGTTGAAGTAGATGCACGCCGTGTCCGCATCGCCCGAGACGCAGACCTTCACCTGGAACTGGCCGATCGCGGCCTTCACGTTCTTGACGAGGTTGCTGGAGATGCCGTCGGCCCCCGTGTACGTGGTCTGCCCGCCGAGCCCCCCGACCTGGAGGGAGTCGTTCACGATCTCCCACGAGATCGCGGCCCCGGGGACCGGCGCCCCGCACGCGGTCAACTGCACCTGGAGGTCGCGGTCCTGGTTGTAGGACAGGATGATGTCGCAGACGTTGTGCCCCTTGCAGGGCTGGTCCGTGTCGCCGACCGCCAGGACGAAATCCAGTTTCTTCTGGGCGCAGCCCGCGTCCGCCTCGACTCCAGCGTCGGTCGGGCCCGCGTCCGGTCCGGACTCGTACTGGACGTCCGTTGTCTCGAGGTCCGGCCCCGGCCCGGGACCCGAGGTCCCCCCGCCCCCGCACGCGAGAACGAGACCCATCACCATTGCGGCCGTGCCGCCGATCCACCGCGTGTCCATGTCCATCACCCCGTCAAGAGAAAGGAGGCTTCAGCCCC
>DYKK01000246.1 GCA_020722625.1 Anaeromyxobacter dehalogenans | reverse complement strand
AAGGCTCGCCGCGGGCGACCGCGCGAAGCGCGGCCTGGCCTTGACGGTCGAGGCCGGCCGAGGGCCATCGGACCCCAGGAGAACCCGCGAGCACAGGAGGCCGGAGGGCGCCATGCAGAACCGGGCCGGGCATCCGGCATCCGGGGTCCGGCGTCCGGGGGTCGCGGCGCACGTCGCTCCGCCGCACGCCCCGTCCCCCGCGACCAACGTGAGCCTGACACTGTCACTGCCACTGACACTGACACTGTTCCTGAACCTGTCCACTGCATCTGTCCCCTGACCCTGTCCCCCCTCCCTCTCTCGACGCGGACCCCGGCCTCCGCTATCCTGCGGGGTGACACCTCGGCCCGAGTGCCGAAGGGGGGGCTCATGGCGTCCGGTGAGACCGATCGGGGCGACCAGGCCCGTCCACGCAACCGGGAGTTCGCAATGAGACGTGACCCGTTCCGGCCAGTCGCCTTGTGCCTTGTGAGTGTGGCCGCAACCCTGGCCTGCGGGGTCGGACGTGAGCGCCCCGGCCCGGAGTCCGTGCGCGGGCCCGTGACCTGCGCGCCCGTCGCGTGGGTTGGGCGGCGGGCGTCCGCCGGCTGCAACCGCCTCGATCTCGACCCGGATGCCTTCCAGAAGGCCGGCGACCCAACGGAACTGCCCGGCTACTGGCCGAGTTTTCCTTTCAGGAACTGGATGCGCGCCTGGATCCGGTCCCGGATCTCCTGGCAGTCCGCATCGAAGTCGGCCATGTCCTCGGCGACCCGGGCCGGGTCCGCCTCCACCTCAGGCCTGACCTGCGCGCAGACCCAGGTCACGCGATCCAGGAGCTTCGTATAGGGTCCATCCCTGATCGCGACCAGGGTGTCCACGAACTCCTGCTTCCAGGCAGGGTTCTGGTTCATCAGCAGGCGCAGCTTGCTCGGCGGAAGCTCGAGCTCGGGCTCCCCCCAGTACTCGAAGGGGTCCGCCTCGGCGGGGGCCCACTCCGAGATCACGTCGTCGAGGTCCCACGGGATCACCAGGAAGCCGCGGCCCGGGTGGTCGTAGTAGTAGAAGTTCGATCCGCCGTTCGTGAAGTTGTCGCCGGTCGGGAGCACGACCTCGGCCGCCATCTCGCGCAGGACCTGGTGCACGTCCATCAGCGTCTCGAGCGCCGCGTAAAAAGCGGTGTGGTCCCCTTCGAGCGGCTCGTCGTCAATGAGGCCCTCGAGCTCCCACAGGCGCGTGAGGTCGTTCACGTCCTCGTTGGTCTTGAGCTGGTAGCCGTCCTCGTAGAGATTGCCGGTCGGGTCCGCAAAGTGGTCCTCGAGGAACTCCCGGTCCACCGCCTCGATGTTCATGTAGAGCCCGAGCAGCGCGCCGTTCTTCAGCACGCGCGCGTGGTTCGCGCGCGGCGCGTCCACGCCGGCCTCGCGCATGACCCACATGCCCAGGCGGTCGCGCACCGGTGCGGCGTGGAACGGGTTGGATTCGAGGACGAGGCCGCGCAGTCCCTTGAAGCGCTGGTCCTTGTCCCAGTGGTTGAAGCGGATCAGGAACTGCGGCTTCTTCTCGTCCTTCCAGTAGTCCGGGTTGCCCTTGGAGCGGCAGGCCGCATCCGGGAAGGTGTCCCCGCCGAACGCGAACGAGCAATGGACGTACTTCTTCTTGCCCTGCTGGCGATACGTCTCGAACTCGGCCCAGGCTTCGGCCGTGAAGTCCAGGCGAAACTCCACCACCTCGGACTCGTCGAACATCGGGACGTTCGCGGGGTTGGGGTGGGGCTCGAAGACCTCGACCGGCGCGTCGGAAGCCTGGGCATCGGCGCGGTCGGGCGCGACGTCCGTGGACGGGTCGTCCGCGGGGGCGACACCCTCGCCCCCCGGGTCCGGTGGGGCGAGGTCGTCGGCCGCCGGTACATCGCCCACGGCCTCCTCTACCTTCCCGTCCGCGTCCGGTGTGCCGGCGGCCCCCTGCCCGCACGACCAGGCGAGGATCGCGACGGCGACGGCGCCCCATGCGGGCACGCGTTTCTGCAGGTTGTTTCGGGTCATCCTGACCTCCCTTGCCACCCCGCCAGGATAATGAATCCTCGGTTGTAGTGCAAGTCGCCTGTGCGGAGGATGGGAGCGCGCGGAAGGTTCAGCAAGAAGATTCAGTGGACAGGTTCAGTGGACAGGTTCAGAAACAGTGGCAGGGACAGTGACAGTGTCAGTGTCAGGGCCGCGTTGGTCGCGGGGGGACGGGGCGTTGATGACGGAGCCACGTTCGCCGCGACCCCCGGATCCCGGACCCCGGATGCCAGACTCCGGGCGCCCCCCACGACCGGCAATCGTGCGGGCGAAATCGCGGCGGCGGATCGCGGTCGGCCCCGTGCGGGTCGGGACTCCCTCGACACGAGCGACCGGGACCTCGCGCCCGTGTCACCTCGGCGGGACGTTCGGCGCGCCCTTGGTGGGGGTGGGCAACGTCGTGAACTCGCCGTCGCCGTCGGGGTAGCGGCCCCAGCTGGTGCCCTCGGCCGCAGCCCCGCTGACCCACGCGGTCGCGTCCACCAGCGCCCCGCTTGCGTCGAAGAGACGCGCCTGATCGGACTTGCCAAACCCGAAGTCGAACACCAGCGGTCCCGTACCGCCCGGCCCCTCCAGCACCAGGAATGCGCCGGCTTCGAGCGTGATGCCGCCGGGGATTTCATAGACGTGCAGGTCATCCTCGTCGCGGAAGGTCCAGCCCGTCAGGTCGGCAACGGCCCCTCCCGCGTTGAACAACTCGACCCAGTCGGGGCCGGCCTCCACCGCCTTCGCCACGACCTCGTTCAGCACGACCCGCGCCACCGGCGGCGGCCCATCGCCCACGGCGGCCTCGGCGGCCGCATCGGCACCGGCGTCGGGGAGGGATGCGTCCTCAACGGCATCGGCCAGGTCCGTCCCCTCGGGCGAAGGCTCACCTTCTTCCGGTCCGGCCTGGTCGGATTGGGCCTCCGCGCCGGCCTCCGGGGGCACCTCCGGGCCTGCCTCCTGACCCGCCTCGCCGGCTTCGTCGTTCACGTCCGTCTCGGCGATTGAGTCGGCCTCCTGGGTGCCCGGGTCGTCCGTGTCGGCCTCGACCGTCCCCTCCAGGGCGGGCTCGGCCCCGTCCGGTTCCGCCTGGTCGGCTCCGGCCTCGAAGCCGGTCTCCGCGACCAGATCCGGTCCTGCCTCCGGACCCACCTCGCCCTGGACTTCCTGGAGCGGGACATCGGCACCGGGCCGGTCACTCGAACCCGAGCATCCGGTCATCCCGATCGCGAGGATCCCTGCGATCAGGATCCGCCACCCCGATCTCGGAAGAACGACGGAACACCTTGATTTGTCGCGGTCCCGTGCCTGCCGCGACTTGGAAGTCGCGGCCCCAGGGTGGTGAAATGAAACGAAGCAGATTTCACGCTTGTTCAAAGACTTGCGGAAATTGGCGGCGGACTTGAGTGCGAGCATGGACCATCGAACCGGATTCGAGATGGACAGAAACGATCTTCCCGTTGAAACCACTTCCAGTCTCATGGCTGATCTCCCCAGTCGGAACCGCGCATCCGACGCGCACCCCACAGCACGATTCCCGCCAGCAGCAGGAGCAACGGCACGCGGCCGCCCAAGGCCGGAGCCGTGCCCACCCGGCAGCCGCCGCCCCCGCCGCCGGACGACGCCCCGGTCTCCTCCGGCGAAACGCCGTCGAGGACGGCTCCATCCGGCGAAGGAACCCCATCCGGAGTCTGGACGGACTCCGGCCACCGGGTGTCCTCCTCGACCCCGACGGCCTCGGTCGGCGATGGCTCGACCTCCACCGGCGACACGTCAGGCCCCTCGTCAGGGGACTCTTCGACCTCAATCGGCGCGACGCCATCGCCCTCGTCAGGGGACTCTCCGACCTCGACCGGCGCGACGTCGGCGCCGGCGTCGCAATCGGCGTCCGTGCACATCTCGGTGTTGCTGCAGGTCTGCCCGTCCAGTCCGTCGCAGACGTCCATCGTCGTCGGGTCGCCGTCGTCGCAATCCCCATCGGACAGGCAGCAGCCCACAATCGCCTCGATCGGCCCGCATTCGTGGGCCTCCGTGTCACACAGGCTCTTGAGGCACTTGCCCGGCGGCTGACACTGGACGTCGGCGAGACAGCAACCTGCGATCGGCGCATGCAAGCAGCCCTGGACCGGGTCGCACGAGTCCAGCGTGCACACGTCCAGGTCGTCGCAGTCCACCCAAGGGCCGCCGACGCAGGCACCTTCCTTGCACGCATCGCCCGTGGTGCAGGCATTCCCGTCGTCGCAGGGGGCCTCGTTGACCGTGAAGACACACGCCCCGGAAACGTCGCACGAGTCCTCGGTACAGGGGTTGCCGTCGTCGCAGGGGGGACATTCCTTGCAGTCCGGGTAGCCCCAGTACCCTTCCGCACACTCGTCGCAGGCGGCGCCCGTGAAGCCCTCAAAGCACGAGCACCCGCCCGTGCCTTCGACCCCGTCGGAGCACTCGCCGTGGTCGCTGCAAGGATGCTCGATGCCTCCGGCGCACTCCTGGTCGCACCCGCCGCCCCACAGCCCCGGCAGGCACTCCTCGCACGCCTCGCCGCCGAAGCGCTCGTCACACTCGCAGGACGGCGCGTCGGCCGTGCCCCCGCACGTCCCGTGCCCGCTGCACGGGTTCGCCCAGCCGCCCGGGCACTCGCCGCAAGCCAGCCCGTCGCCGACGTACCCCTCGTGGCACTGACACGAGAACGACCCCTCCGTATTCGTGCAGGTCGCGTTCGGGTCGCACGGATTCGGGTCCTCCTGGCATTCGTCAACCTCGAAGCACGTCTTGCCGTCGCCGGCGTAGCCGGGCTTACACGGGACAAAGGTGACGGTGAGCTTCGGCCGCTCCGAGTCCGTGGTCCCCTCGGACGACGTGAACTGCAGGTCGTCGGCTCCTCCCGGTCGCAGGACGAACGCCCACCCGTCGTTGGGATCCCCGCCCGACCAGGCGACCAGGCTCGCGGTCACATCGAAGTCGTACGGGTGGTAGGCGGACGTCGCGGCCCCGCTCGCGTCGGCGGCGACCATTGACTCCTGCCCGTCCTGCTGGACCCCGTCGCCCATCAGGTTCCAGGTATCGGTTGGAAGCCAGGGCAGCAGCATCCGGTGCAGTTCGGTCTCCACCGTGCTGGGCGCCGTGACGAACACCGTGAGCGTGGCCCGCACGATCGGCGAGCCGGGCGGCACCTGGCGCGGTCCGCTCCCGAAGACATCGTCGAACCTCAGCAGGACCTGTCTCACGTCCGCGGC
>DYKK01000245.1 GCA_020722625.1 Anaeromyxobacter dehalogenans | reverse complement strand
TCCCCGTGTGCGGCCGGGACCCGGCCTCCCTCGCGCCGCTCCTCGACGCGATGGACGGCGTGCTGTCCCGGACCGGAAGCGGCGCGTGACGACGGAGCCACGCACACCGCGACACCGGAAGCCGGGCCGCGGATGCCGGTGGCAGGTTCAGTGGACAGATTCAGGAACAGTGACAGTGGCAGGAGACAGTGACAGGGTCAGTGACAGTGTCAGGGCCGCGTTGGACGCGGGGCGCGGGTCGTTGACGACAAAGCCACGTCCACCGCGACCCCGGACCCCGGACCCCGGATCCCGGCCTCCGGAGGGGGTGAGTCGTGCCCGACACCAAACCGGGAAAGTTCGCGGCATCATTCCTCTTTCTCGAGGTACTCCACGCACCGGCGGGTCAGGAGTCTGATCCCCGTTGGCCCATCGAACTTGTCGTTGTTGAACATGAACACGGAAACGGTCGCCTTCGAATCCATCATCAGGAAGGCGACGCCCGGCTCTTCGATCCGTTCGACCTGCCACTCCCGTCCCTGGCCGTCCGGGTACTCACGGACGTAGAGCGTCCTGCTTTCTGACAGGTCCTGTGTGATGAAACTGATGGCGAGGTGTGTTCGTCCCAGTGAATCAATCGCCATCTGCTGGTACCCGGCGGTGTTTGTCATCCCCGTCACGAACCGGGGCCAGGCATATCCGGCCCCCATGACATCAGCGCTCCAAGGCAACTCGTGCTGCACAACCGACTGACCGGGGATGAATTGCATCTCCTTGAAAACGCCACCTTGTTCAATGATCGCCTTCAATCCGTCATGCCTCGGACTCGGCGCCGCGCTTGCCCAGTAGGTACATTCATCCGAGCCTATCGCACATACCTCCGTCACCGTCGTCTCCTCCGGTCGAAGCGTCATGAATCCGATGAAGTGGTCGCTTGCCAGGAATGCCGCCGATCCCATCCCCATGATATCATAATGATACAGATAACGTGTCTCCACCGATTCATCCATCCATGATCCGACGTGATCCTCAGAAGAATAGGCTTTTCGCACCAACCAAGAGCCGTCGTTCGATTGCGTGACACGAAGCAGGACAGTCCCGGCGACGTTCCCGAGTAGCTCGCAGACCCAGGCCCATTCGCTCTGTCCACAGAACTCCTCCGTCGGCCTCAAGATGAACATCAGACCATCCAGCCGGCCATCCTCGTCCGTCGTCAGGGTGAACGTCGCATTCCCATTGCCACTCGCTGGCATCACAGCCTGTCTCTGGGACCACTCTTCCTCTTGTAGCACGCGGTATGAGACGAAGTCTCGCACATAGTCTTCCCCAAGGACATAAGCGTCTAGCGACAGCAGGTGGATCGCTCCTTGACGGTCCACGGTGGCGCCCATGGGTGCCACCGAATCCACGATCTCCGTTTCAGGCCCAAAGGCTTCCGCCCAATCGTCGGGGCCTCCCTGATAGAGGTATGCCAGAGAGGAGTTCCCGGGGGCGGAGTCAAAGTAAGCGAAGAACAAATGAAACAGGTCACCTGCTTTCACGATCCGAGGGGCCCCCAAGACAGGAGAGCCCTCTGGGCCCAGCAACGTCTTCGTCTCCCAATCTGCCCACCGAATGCAGGGTGCAATCTCATCCGTCGTGACCGTGAACACACTCAACGATGCCTCGACGATCTTGTCCTGAGCCCAGCAGGTCACCGCCCCCCGGACCACCGCGCGAATCGTCTTGTCGTCGAAATCGAGACTCACATCACAGGGTAGTCGCGAGCACGCCGCCTTCTCGAAGCCATCCACTTCAATGGTAGCCGAGCAGCCCGTGGATTCAAAATCTCCATCGGCGGTAAGGCGAAGGTACGCCGGTGAAACGATGTACCATCCGAGCGGTGCGCAGTGCCCGAAATCCGACGAGCATCTCTCGAATACTGGCGACCACTGGTGCAGGGCCGCGGGTTCCTCGGAAGCGTCCGAGGTTTCCACAACCTGGAGGTCCTCGAGCACCTCTTCTCCGATACCGTCGAAGGGGCCGATGTGCGTTCCATCCTCCGAAGGCTCGGATTCGACGCTATCGCCAGTCGTCTCATTACCAAAATCGACCGATGAAGGCTCGTCTCGACCCACGTCATTCGGAGGTGCCGGAGATTGGGAATCAGACGCACAACTCAAGGTGGTCCCTGTCACCAGGAGCAGCAGCGAGAACAACCAGACGCTTTTCATCTCACACCCCCTTTCACCACGCCATGACACGCGCGTCCACGCAGGTCTGCCACGTTGGTGCTTCGCACTTGGCGCTCCATGCCATGCCGCGATCGCAGTAGTCAGACAGCAAGTGGACCTCCTGGTCCACGAGGACCTTGCACGTCGGGCACCCGACCATCGCCGCCGCGTCCTCCCCTGCGGGCGCCCCGACCGCCGGCCTTGTCGCGACCGCCGACCACAGCCCGACGAGGACCAGCATCGGGACGACCCACCGCTCACGAGTCGTCACGCTCGGAGTGTTCTTTCTTTCTTTCTTTCTTTCTTTCTTCTCCATCGTTACCCTCCTTGTTCGTGCCTGACAAGACCTCCGAACCCCGCATTCTCGATGCAATTCTACCACGGAGTCCTGAAAGCGTGACATTTGAATGATTTCCGTTTGTTGCAGTACCCCTCCCGCCGGCTCCGTCCCCGATCAACGCCCGGACCTTCTCCAGGAGCCGCTGGCGTTCCTTGCGCAGGCGGGCCGCCTCGACCGGATCCCGGGAACGACGCGTCTTGTCCGGACCGTCTTCGAGATAGACCCTCAGTCGTTCCCGGTCCCGCTCGTTCAGCCCACCGTCGCCGAGAAGACGCCGGACCATCTTCCGGCGTTCGCACTCCCACTCGGGCAGCGTGTACCCCTCGACCGGAACGGGCACCCGCTCGTCTTCCGGTCCGCGTCGGCCGATCCTCCGATTCATGGCCCCCCTCTCTACGGATCCCCGCCCACTCGACTGCAACCCCCGCCTGGGAACGACGCTTCTGGTCGTCCACCGAGTACCGTAATCGTCGTCCGCGCGGTCCTGGCCCGCGCCTTCGTGAGCACCCACTGCAACGCGGACCCCGAGGGGCGCGCCCGCCTATTTCTCGAACGCCCCGGCGGTCGCCCCTCGGTCGGGCCGGTCCCGGCCGGCGAGGTCCTTCCCACCGCCCCGGGCCAGGCCGGCCGCCGCGGAGGAGGCGGAGGGGCGATAGGGCTCGGGGTCGCGCCGCTCGAACGCCGGGTCCGCGCGGCGCGTGTCCGGTCCCAGACTCGCCGCGCCCACGACCTTCCCGTGGACGACCGACCGGTCCACCACGACCCTCGCGTTCTCGGCGCGGACGGCCTCGCCCCCGGACACGATGCTGTCCAGGACCGTCACCGCCGGCGTGTCGGTCGTGGTCCCGAAGACCTCCAGGGCGCAGCCGTCCCCCTCGTTGACCAGGGTCGAGCGCTCGATGACCACGCTCGCCCCGTCCCGGACCGCGACCAGCGAGCCCCCCTTGCCCGCGCGGCCCGCGACCAGCGAGTCTTTCACGACCAGCCTTGCCTCTTGCGTGACGGCGATCGCCTGCCCCGGCCCCGACTCGTCGTCGCTCTCGATGTCGGTGACACGGCATCGCTCCAGGACCACCTGGTTGTCGTGATCCACGGTCACCACCGCTCCGAGCCACTTCGTCCGGGCCCGGTTGCGCACGACCCTGCACCCCCGCAAAGTCACCTCGGCCCCGCGTCCGGTCACGGCGAGCGCCCCGCCTCCCGACCAGTTCCCCCCGGACAGGGTCAATCCTTCCAACACGACTCGGGCCCGGTCCGACGCCACCTGGACCACCCCTCCCACCAGGTCTGCGTCCATCACCACGTCGCCGGGACCCCCCGGCCGGATCGTCACCGATCGCTCGACCCGGAGGCCGCCCGGGTATCGTCCGGGCGCGAGGCACACGACGGCCCCGGCGGGCAGCCGATCCAGTTCCTGCTGCAAGGCCGCGCCGGGTGGAACCTTGGTGGTGCAGTCGGCCATCCGCTTCCCCTCCCGTCCGAACGCGGCCTCCGCCGCGCACACCAGGAACACGACCCCGAGACCCGGGCGAATCCCGCTCATCGCCGCCCCGCCTGAGGCACAGGGCTGTTGACCCAGACGGCGTCGAAGAAGGCCACGAAATCGGCCGGGCTCACCGGTTTGGGTTGTTTCGGCGCCGCCGGTCCCCACGGGTTGTGGAAGAGGAGCTTGCCGTCCCGGACCTCCTGGAAGATGTAGGCGTGGTCGCCGTGGAGGTTCAGGGCCGACGAGATCAGGCCCTCGTACCGGTACCGGGCCTCGAGGTCCCCGGCCTGGGCGGGTTTCCGGTTGTCCTTGTAGGTCAGCGAGACCGCGCCGTTTTCGTATGTGACCGTCCCCGCCTGGACCGCGTCGCCGGTCATGGACCCCTGGCCGTCGTCCCGGGCCTGGCCCCCCTTCCCGCCCTTGTCCGTCACCTCGACCGAGTTCTTCACGAGTTCCGCGGGGGCGCCGTCCACGTCCGGCAGGGCGGCCTTGTACGGGCCGGCCCCGGACCCACTGAACAGACCCGTCTTGCTGTTCTGCTGCACGAAGTCCTTCGTCCCGCACACGACCGCCTTCTGGTCCTTCTGCCACTTCTCGAACGTCGGGATCACATCCTGAACCGGCGGGATCGCCTCGTAGTCGCTCCGGACGCCCGTGATCTCCTCCATGGCCCTGGCCCCGCTCCCCCCCACGATCCGGTCGTATCCCCGCTTCCACTTCGCGTAGGCCTTTTCGATGATCGCCGGCCACAACGCCTGGTTCTTCGGGTCGAAGTTCTGGTCGTTGACGGCGTACGCGAGGCGCGACGTCCCCGCCCGCGTGGGCAGGAAACCGTCCACGGTCACTGCGACCGGCTTGAACGTCCCGCCCTCCATGCGCTGGAACGTCACCGTGTACTGCTTCTTGCCCGGGTCGTACGAGACCATGTCCTGGATGATGTCCGGCCGGGAGGCGACCACCGCGCCCAGGGCCGCCAGGAGGTAGCAGTCCCCGAGGGACCCCTGGTCCACGTCCTCGACGCGCGGCGTCTTCTTTTCGACCCCGGCGGCGTCCTTCTTCGCCAGGAACAACTCGCCTTCATATTGTTTGAACACATGGTCATCCGGCCCGCTCTTGTCGTCCTTCAGGGCCAGGCGGGGCTGGGGCGCGAAGACGTCCGCGGGGACGGTCCCCTGGGCGCCGTCGTGCCCCGAAAACGCCCGGACCGTCAGGGTCTCGCCGTCGCAGCGCACCACCTCGACCGCGTCCC
>DYKK01000244.1 GCA_020722625.1 Anaeromyxobacter dehalogenans | reverse complement strand
GGACCCGCCGCAGCACTCCAGATCGTTCCTCATCCCCTTTCCACGCGTTTCGAGTAGGATTCGCCCCCGGGACCGGAGGGCCGCGGGCGTGCGGGAACCGGACAGCGCGAATTCCTTCGATGACCTGGAATTCTACGCCGCGATCGGCCTGCAATGCGGCCTGGAGGTCCACCGGCAACTCGCGACGGAGCACAAACTCTTCTGCGCCTGCCCGGTGCGGCCCTACAGCCCGCTCTACGACGCCGAGATCCTGCGCCACATGCGGCCCACCCTGTCGGAACTCGGGGAGTACGACCCCACGGCCCTGATGGAGTTCAAGACCCGCAAGCAGATCATCTATCGCCTGAATCGCGACACGGTCTGCACCTACGAGATGGACGACGCCCCGCCGTTCGCCCTGAACCGGGACGCCCTGGAGCGGGCCCTGGTCGTGGCGATCATGCTGAACCTGAACCTCGTGGACGAACTGCACGTGGCCCGCAAGCAGTACCTGGACGGTTCGATCCCCACGGGGTTCCAGCGCACCTGCATCCTGGGCGTCGGCGGGCGCATCACCGTGAACGGCCGCCGGATCGGCGTGCGGCAACTCGGCCTCGAGGAGGATGCCTGCCGCGAGGTGTCCGACGTCGGCCACACGCGGACCTTCCTGACGGACCGCCTGTCCATCCCACTCATCGAGGTCGTGACCGAGTCCCAGGCCCGCACGCCCGTCGAAGCCGCAGAGTTCGCGAGGGTCATCCGGAGGCTGTGCCACCTGAGTGGGGTCGTTCGCACCGGGCTCGGGACCGTGCGCCAGGACGTCAACGTCTCGATCCACGGGGGCAGCCGGGTCGAGATCAAGGGGGTGCCGCGGATCCGGCAGATCCCTCCCCTGGTCCACTACGAGGCCCTGCGGCAGAAGGCCCTGCTCGAGGCCCGCGAGGCCGCGAAGGCCCGGGGCCTCGGCCCGGACGCCTTCGACGAGGGGGACGAGGATGTGACCGCGGAGGTGCGGCGCCTCGACCACCCGGTCTTCTCGCAGGCCGTGGCCGAGGGAGGCCGGGCGCGGGCCGTGGTGCTGCGGCGGTGCGCGGGGTTGCTCGCGTGGCCGCTCGGCCCCACGCGGACGTTGGCCTCCGAGGTCTCGGACCGGGTGCGCGTCGTGGCCTGTCTGGACCGGTTGCCGAACATCGCCCACACCGACGACCCCTCGCTCGGCCAGGCGTGGTGGCGGGAGGTGCGCGCGCGGGCCGGGGCCGCGGACGGGGACGCGGTCGTGGTCGTGGCCGGTCCGCGCCAGGACGTGGCCACCGCGGTCGAGGAGGTGCGCATCCGGATGCGCGAGGCCCTGGCCGGGGTCCCGAGGGAGACGAGACGGGCCCTCCCGAACGGCGAGACCGCGTTCGAGCGGGTCCTGCCGGGGCCGGACCGGATGTACCCGGACACGGACCTCCCGCCCGTGGCGTTGAACGACGACGACTTCGAGCGGGCGAGGGCGCGCGCCCCGGCCCCCCTGGAGGAGGTCGAGGCCCGGTGGCGGGGGCTCGGCCTGTCGCGGGCCCAGGTGGACGCCCTGCTGTTCACCGACCGGTTCCGGCTGTTCGACGAGGCCCTGCCTCGCGTGCGGCTGCGGCCCACGGTCCTGGCCTACCTCGTCGCGGACTTCTTGACGGGGCTCGGGCGGGACGGCGTGGACGTCGGGAGGGCCGACGCGGACCTGCTCGCATCCCTGTATGGGAGCGGGACCGCGGGGACCCTGACCCAGAAGGAGGCGGCCGCGCAGCTGCGCGAGGCCCTGTCGGACGGGAGGCACGCCCCGTGAGCGGCGACGAGCGATGGAAGGGGTACCGGGGCCCGGCCCGCGAGGCCCTGATCCGCTTCGGGGTCGGGGTCTGGGAGGACGTGTGGCTGCGCTCCCGCAAGGGCGAGTTCCGCGGCCTGGTCCTCCCGCGCAACGAGACCGCGGACGACCGGCACGTGGTCCTGAAGCTCGAGACCGGCTACAACGTAGGCATCGCCGCGGACTCGATCCTCGACGTCGTCTCCAAGGGGCGGCGCGAGGCCCACTACCACATCCCGGAGCGCGAGTTCCCGACCGACCCCGACAAGCCGCGCGTGACCCTGCTCGGCACAGGCGGGACCATCGCGTCGCGCCTGGACTACCGGACCGGCGCCGTGATCCCCGCGTTCTCGCCCGGGGAGTTGTACGGGTCGGTCCCGGAACTCGCGGACATCTGCAACCTGCGCACCGAGAAACTGTACGCGGTTTTCAGCGAGAACATGGGCCCGGAGCAATGGATCGGGCTCGCGACGGCCGTGGCCCGGGAGATCGAGTCCGGTGTGGACGGCATCGTGATCGGGCACGGCACGGACACCATGCACCACACGGCCGCGGTCCTGTCCTTCATGGTGCAGGACCCGCCCGTGCCCATCGTCATGGTCGGGAGCCAGCGCTCGTCGGACCGGCCGTCGTCGGACGCGGCCCTGAACCTGATCCACGCGGCCCTGACCGCGGCGCGCTCGGACATCGCCGAGGTCCTGGTGTGCATGTTCGGGCCGACCTCGGACCGGTACGGGCTCCTGCACCGGGGCACGCGGGTGCGCAAGATGCACTCGTCGTCGCGGTCCACGTTCCGGACCATCGGGGACATCCCGGTGGCGCTGGTCTCGCGCGAGGAGGGCGTTCGGCCGCTGCGGCGAGACTACCGGAAGCGGCGGAAAGACCGCCGTGTGCGGCTCGACGCGGTCTTCGATGACCGGGTGGGGATCGTCTATTACTACCCCGGGATGAAGCCGGACGTGGTGGACGCCCTGGTGGAGCGGGGTTACCGAGGGATCGTGATCGCGGGCACGGGCCTCGGGCACGTGAACAAGCCCCTGTACCCGGCGCTGCGGAGGGCCGTGGACGCGGGTGTCCACGTCTTCATGACCGTGCAGACCTTGTGGGGCTACGTCCAGATGTACGTCTATGACACGGGGCGCGACCTGATGGACCTCGGCGTGGTCCCCGCCGCGAACATGCTCCCCGAGGTCGCCTACATGAAACTCGGGTGGGTCCTCGGGCACACGCACGACCGCGACGAGGTCCGCCGCCTGATGAGGACCCCCGTCGCGAACGAGGTCACCCCTCGCGAGCCCCCGGACGGCTACCTCGTGCTCCAGGGCGGCCTGCCGGAGGTCGAACGCTTCCTCAAGAAGCACCGGATGTGAGAAGGTGCTCGACGCCCCGGCCCCCCATCGAGCCACACCCACCCTTCCAGCGGGGTCGCGACCCCTTCACGGGGAAGGCGGGGTGGGTGCCGGCGAAGGGCGAGGGGGCCGATGGAGGGATGTTCGCGCTGGTCCGGGTCATCGGCTCCCGGTCGGAGGGTGCGCCGGGCTTTGAGGTCGTGGTCGGACAGGCCTCCTTCCTTTCTCGACGTGGACCACGTCGTGGCCGAGATCGAGCGGTGCTGTATTCCATCCTGGGCGCCTGCGCCCTGGCCGGCGCCGATCCGATCGCCGACAGGACGGACGTCCTGACCCGCATCTCGAACGGATGGCCGCATTCTCGGGTCCGGGAACTCCTGCCGGACACTTCGGTCGCGCAACGTCGTACGCAGGGAGAGGACCCCCGACCGACCGACGCCGTGGAGTCCGGTCTCTTACCCCCGCCATCCCCCGGGCCTCCCTGGAATCTCCTTGACGCCACGAGCCCCAACCACCTTCCGATCGAAGCGACGCCCGATGCGCGAGCACCGCGGGCTCGCCCGCCGTCCCACCGTTGTGCCCGTGTATCCCGCCAGGCTCCGGCATCCCGGATCCCCGCACAACCTCCCCGGCAACAGTCTGAAGGCTGCCCCAACCCCCGGTCCAGAGGCGACGGTCGAGCGGTTACGCCCACGGTGGCGAGGCACCGACCGTGCTCGGTCCCTTCGCCGGCGGCGGACCTCGTCGGTGGTTGCCCAGTGATTCGAAGGGGGGTAAAAGATGCGGGGAGGCAAGTGAGCGGATGAGCGCAAACGTCGAAACCATTGCGGCAGAGCTGGCACGAGGTGTTGCCGAGGAACTCGTCCGGATCGCCGGGCGGCGCGGGACCGAGGCGGACTTCCGACGCGAGGCGGCTCGGCTTCTTGAAGAGGCGGGCGTCCGGGCTGGCCTGACGATTGTGCCCCGCGACGAGTTCTCCGTGGCGCGAGGCCGCGTGGACTCAGTTTACAACCGGTTCGTCCTCGAGTACAAGCGCCCCGGCGTGATCGGTGAGTCGAATCGAACCCGCTCGAACCAGGATGTGATCCAGCAGGTCAAGAACTACATCCTCGATGTAGCCAAGCGCGAGCGCCGGGAGGCGCAGCGCCTCGCAGGCGTTGCCACGGACGGTTTCTTCTTCATCTTCGTGCGCCGGGTCGGCGAGGGCTGGTCCGTCAACGATCCAGTGCCCGTCAACTCCGCGTCCACCGAACGGTTCCTCCGGCTCCTCTTTTCGCTGTCGGCGGGCGCGGCGTTGGTGCCCGAGAACCTCGTGGAGGACTTCGGCCCGAGGACCCACCGTGCCCAACGGGCCGTTCGCGCGCTGTATTCGGCGCTGCACGCCGGCAAGCGTCCGCTCGTGCTCAAGGTCTTCGAGCAGTGGCGGCTTTTCTTCAGCGAGGCCACGGACTACAAGGAGTGGGCCAAGCGCATCGAGAGCAAGGCGGAGTTCCGCAGCTTCGTGAAAGGCATGGGGTTGGACCCCAAGTACGCCGAGGCCCCGAAGGTCTTCTTCGCGCTCCACACCTACTACGCGCTTCTCATCAAGCTGGTCGCCTCGCTGGCTGCCGCCCGATTCGCGGGGGATTCCGCAGGGCCCCTCGCCGACCTCGCCAGCAAGCAGGGGGAGAAGTTGCGCGAGGCCCTCACGCATCTGGAACGCGGATGGCTATTCCGGGAGTACGGAATCCGCAACTTCCTGGAGGGAGACTTCTTCGGCTGGTATCTCGCGGCGTGGGACCACGACATCGAGGAGGCGACCAGCAGGCTGGTTCAGCGGCTCGCGGAGTACGACCCCGGGACCCTCGAGCTGGCCCCAGAGAACGCCCGCGACTTGCTGAAAAAGCTCTACCACTACCTGCTGCCGCGCGAGATCCGCCACGACCTCGGCGAGTACTACACTCCGGACTGGCTCGCCGAACGGCTGATTGTTCAAACGCTCGGGGAACAGGACCTGGGTGATCCGACCAAGCGCGTCCTGGACCCTGCGTGCGGCTCGGGGACGTTTCTCGTCATCCTCATCAAGCACATCAAGGACCGGATGGCCGCCAGGGGTAGCCCGGAGCCCTCTGACACCC
>DYKK01000243.1 GCA_020722625.1 Anaeromyxobacter dehalogenans | reverse complement strand
GGGGGGCGGGGCGCCGCGACGGGTCAAGCGGCGTCTGCGTGTCTCCGTTTTTCAGCGGCCTCGGCTGGGCCGATTGACAGCGCCCTCGCCGCCTTGTCACGATCCGCGTCGGGCCATGGAAGGGAGTCCACCCCATGCAACGGACCGGCAAGACGACCTGGGCCGGGGCGATCCTTTTCGGTGCGCTCCTGTCGGGGTGGGGCTGCGCCGGGGCGCGCGGCTCCACGCGGGAGGACGCGCCACCGGCGCCCGCGCCGGCGCATCCGGTCACCCCGGACGCGACCACAGGCGCCACGTCGCCACGCCCATGGCGCCCCCATGCCGTCCCGCAGGAGCCGCCGATCGCGTCGGCCGGGGCCCCGTCCGCGAGCCGGTCGCCCGGCATCGAGCCGGAACGGTGGCTCGGGGCGGGGGACCTGGTCCCGGCGTCCGACGTCCGGGCCCGCGCGCGGCGCGCCCCCGCCCTCCGCGAGACCGCCTTCCTGTTCATCGAGGCGGAGCCCCTCTCGGCCCGCATCCACGTGGACGGGTCCCGGGCGGGCGAGGGGCGGGCATTCCTGCGACTCAAGGGGTCGCGTTGGAAGGTCCTGCGCGTCGAGGCCGACGGGTACGAGCCGGCGGAAGGCGCCGTCGAGGTCCGCGAGCGCGAGGTCGTGAAGGTCCGGCTGTCCCTCGCCCCCCTCGGTGGACGACTCACCGTCGTGACGGACACGCCGGGCGCCGAGGCGCTCCTGGACGGAGAGTCGGTCGGGACCACGCCCCTGACCCTCCCGCGGGTCGCCGGCGGGGTCCACCACCTGGCGCTTCGAGCCGGTTCCTGGCAGTGGTCGGGGGACGTCGAGGTCCGCCTGGGCGAGACGCGGCTGATCGAGATGACCGTTCAGGCCGCGGCCCCGACCCCGCCGGCCGGTCCGACGGGACGGCCTGCGGCGCCTCCGCCGGCCATCGCGACACCCGAACCCCCACCCCCTCCGCCGGCGGCCACCGCGCCTCCACCGGACACCGCGCCCGCCCCGGCCTCTCCCGGTCCCTCCGGCGAGCCCCCGGCCCGGGAGGGCCCGCCCGCGGCGACCGCGCCGGGCCGCCCGGACTGCGACGCGGTGTGCCGGCGGTTCGTCCAGGCGGTCGCAGGCTCCGATTCGATCCGCGAGCCCATCTTCAACCGGTGCCGCGAGCGCTGCCGGTCCGGCGACCTCCGGTTTTCCGTGTGCGCCTGGAAGGCGCGGGACATGAACGACGTCTCGACCTGTATGAACCTTCCGGAATGACGCTGTGGGTCCCGGGATCACTCACCCGGGAAGCAGGCGTCCTTGTCCAGGGCCACGAGGCGGCAGAGGAGGTCGTCCACGCCCTCGTCCTGACCCGGGAAGCAGGGGATGTTCCCGGCGGTGGGCGTCGCGGACGGGTCGTTTGTCGTCGGCCGGATCAGGCAGCCGTAACAGACCTTGATCGGGAACTCGAACTCGTTGGAATGGACGCTCCACAGGTCCTGGGTGCGGCCCTCGAGTTGCACGACCACGGTGATCCAGATCCCGGGGTGCGAGGCGCCCGGATACGCGAGGACCTTTTTTCGGAGGAGGTTCCCCAGGTCGGTGGGGATCACCTCGACCGCGACCGTGCCCTCGGCGCCGGGCTCGATGCCGAGCGCCACCGGCACCTCGAACCCGTCCACCCGAAGGAACTCCACGTACTGCTGTTCGCTGGTGCCCAGGACGGAATAGAACGCCCCGAGGTTCACGTGCACGTACGCCTTGTGGATGTTGACGTAGTGCGTCTCCCGGGGGTACAGGCCCGTCACGGACTCCTCCGACACTTCCTGGATCGTGGGAAGCAGGTTCTTGAAATGCGGAAAGAGCCAGTAGTGGTTGGTGATGGCGAGGTCCAGCACCCCGTTCAGCCAGATGAACTGGGGCGCGGCCCCGGTCCGGACCATGCACTGGGTCTGCCTCGTGACGGCCGCCGCGTCCAGGATCAGGATCTCCTGCGGGCTCTCCTTGGGGCACGACAGAAGGGGCGCGAAGGCCAGAATCGCGATCACGGCCCATCGCGCCGGACGGTTCCTCTTCATAGCGCCACCTCCCGGTTGACCACCTTCGGCGTGATGAAGATCAGGAGTTCGGACCGGTCATCGTTGCGCGACCGGCTCTTGAAGAACCACCCGAGGATCGGGATGTCGCCGAACAGGGGGACCTTCTTGTACGACTTGCCGGTGCTCCGCGTGTAGATCCCGCCGATCACGGTCGTGTCCCCATCCCGGATCAGGAGTTCCGTGTGGGCCTCCTTCTTCTGGATGGTGGGGTTGCCGTCCGCGGAGCGGTTCCCGAAGTCCGGTTCGTTCTTCGTGATGTCGAGTTTCAGGGCGATGTGGCCGTCCCGCGTGACGTGCGGCGTCACGTCCAGTTTCAGGTCGGCCGAGAAGAACTGGGTGTTGACCCCGGCCGCGGACACGACGCTGATCGGGATGGACACGCCCTGCGCGATGGAGGCCTTTCGGTTGTCGAGCGTCGAGATGCGCGGAGACGAGATGATCTTGACCTCGCCCTCCTCCTCGGCCGCCGACAGGCGCAGGGACAGGTTCGCGGCACCCCCGATGGACCCGAGCTGGATCCCCAGGGCGCCACCGGACCCGGCGCCGACCGCCGCCGGCAGGTTGACCGCGAAGTTGGGGGTGTCGAGGGCGATCCCGGTCGAGGGCGCCCGCGTATCGTCCGCGCCGCCCGCGATCCCGATGCTGCTCGGGAACACGAGCCCCGTCTCGTTCCCATAGACCGACGCCATGGCGAACCGGCCGCCCCACTGGATCCCGATGTCCTCCTTGAACGTCGTGCGCGCCTCGACGATCCGGGCCTCGATCAGGACCTGCGGCGTCTGCTGGTCCAGTCGCCGCACCAGTTCCTCGGCCGCGGCCAGGTAGTCCTCGGTGTCCTTGACGATGAGCGTGTTGGTGCGGGTGTCCACCACGGCCGACCCCTTGGGGGACAGCACGGTGACCACCCTGGCCACCATCTCCCCGGCGTTCCCGTAGTTCACGGGGATGAGCCGGACCAGGACGGGCTTGAGTTCCCGCACCTTTTCCTGCTTCTTGACCCGCGCCTCGAACTCCTGCTGGATGTTGGCAATCGGGGCCACGCGATAGATGCCCTGTTCGACCACGTAATCCAGCCCCTTGGCCTTCAGGATGATGTCAAGCGCGAGGTCCCACGGCACGTCTTCCAGATGGAACGTCACCTTGCCCTGAACGTCCTCGGACGTCACGATGTTGACACGGCCTTCCCTGGCGAGGAACGTCAGGACGTTCTGGATGTCCGCGTCCTTCACGGTCAGGTTGATCCGGCGGCCCTTGTATTTCTTCTTCTTCGGCACCAGCGAAGGCCTCTTGTACGGCGACTCCTGGCTCCCCTCGGGAGGTCCCATCTCGGGCGTGGGGGGAGGAGGCACGCCGGCCTCCGGTGCCTGGGCCACCAGGGTCCCGGGCCTCGTCGTCGGCGTGGGGGCCGCAGCCGCGACCATCTGTTCCGGGGCCGGACCGCTGAACCGCCACTCGATCCGGTCTTTCGCGACCCGCACCTGCTGGCCCACGGGTTCGGACAGGTCGGCGATCACGCGGATCGCCCCGGTCCCGTCCTGGAACGTCGTCACCATGCGGACCGGCGACTCGAAGGCCGACACGTCCATGCGGCGCGCCAGGTTCGAGGGGAGGGTCACGTCCCGCAGCGTGAGCACATACGACCGTTCCCCCGTCCGCTCGACCGTCGGGTCGGCGGAGCCGGAGACCCTCAGGACCACGGCCGGGGCCCCACCCGATTCCTGGAAGTCCACGCCGACGAGGCGGGCCGGCACGGGGGCCTCGGCGGGGGCCGGCGAAGCCGGCGCGGCCTCCCGGATCCGGCTGACCTCCTGCTCCAGCCGGGCCTGCTGCTCGGTCAGGGCCTTCAACTGGGCGTCCTTGGCCGCGATGTCCGCCCGCAACCGGGCGATCTCCCGCCCGACCTCCTCCCCGGCACCTTTCCGCGCCGCCGCGATCCGGGCCTGAAGGTCCGAGACCTGGCGGTCTCGCTCCGCCCGCAGGCGCTCGATCTCCTGGTCCCGGTCCTGAAGGGTCGCGGTCAGACGCGCCACCTCCTCCGTCGCGGCCCGCTCCCGCCGGATGGCCTCGCGTTCCCGCGACTGGGCCGCGTCCAGGTCGGACCGCAGCGACTTCAGGGCCCGCTGCGCGCGGTCGAGTTCGGCGCGCGCCTTCCTCGCCTGCGACGTCCCCTGCTCGCCTGCCTGTTTCACGCGGGCCTGGAGCGCCTTGACCTCGGCGTCCTTCGCGGCGATCCGACCTCGCAACCTCGCGACCTCCGCGGACTCCCTGGCGACCTCGCCGGCCTTGAGCGTCTGGATCTGAGCGTTCAGCGCGGCGATCTGCCGATCACGCTCCGCGAGCCGGGCCTTCTGATCGGCGATTTCCGCCTCGTATTCCTTCCGCAGCCGGGCGGTCTCGGACTCCTGTCGGGCCAGGGCCTCGCGCAGTTTCGCGGCCCGGGCCGCCTCCTCCTTCGAGGCCCGCGCCTTCCCGCGCGCCGTCTCGTAGGTCCTCTTCAGCGCCTCGACCTCCATCTCGCGGGCCTGGAGCCGCGCCCGCAGGTCCGAGACCGCCTTCGATTCCTCCGTGGCCCGTTCGGCCTTCAGGCGCTCGACCTGGGCCTGGAGCCTCTCGACCTCCGCGGCCCGCCGCCGCGACAGCTCGTCCGCCTCCGCGAGCCTTCGCGCCAGGTCCTGTCGCATCTCCTCGGTCCTGGCCCGGGCCCGGGCCAGTTCCGCCTCGAGGGTCTCGACCTCGCCGCCCCCGCGCCGCTCGGCCGCCTGGAGGGCGTCCCGCAGGCGCGCCACCTCCGCTTCCCGCTCCGCCACGGCCTTGCGCGCCGCCTCGACCTCGCCCCGGACCTGCTCCATGCGTTCCCCCAGGGCCCGGATCGTCTCGTCCTTGCGCTGCCCCTCGGCCCGCACCTGGGCGATCATCGCCTCGTATTCCTTCCGCATCGCCGCGATGGCCTGTTCCCCGGCCTCAATGCGCGCGGTCAGGTCGGCCTCCCGCCGGGACGCCTCACCGTTCGCCTCGGCCCTGGCCGCCGCGACCTCGTCCCTCAGGGCCGCAATCTCCGCCTCCCGGGCCTCCAGGCGCTCGCGCAGACGGCGCGCCTCCTCCGTCTCGACCGCCCGGCGCCGGGCCGCGAGGGCCTCGACCTCGGCCCGCATGGCCTTGAGCGACTCCTCGACGCCCGCCCGCTCCCGCTCCAGTTCCGCGTCG
>DYKK01000242.1 GCA_020722625.1 Anaeromyxobacter dehalogenans | reverse complement strand
AGTCGCGGCTGGAACGAGACCGCGACAAATCAAGGTGTTCCGTCATTCTTCCGAGATTGGGACGGTGGATCGCGGTCGGGATCGGCGCCTTGAAACACCTTCTCGATCGCCCCCCGGACCTCCTCGTAGTCCCCGCAGGCGGCCACGCGCCCGCGGTCCATCACGAAGACCCGGTCCGCGAGGGCCGCGACCTCGTCGAGGTTGTGCGACGCCATGAGGACCGTGACCCCGTGCCCGCGCACGAGGTCCTCGCGCACGTGGCGGAAGACCTTCTCGCGCAGGCGGGGGTCGAGGCCGCGGCCCACCTCGTCCAGCAGGAGGATCCGCGGCTCGTGAAGCAAGGCCCTCGCGATGGCGAGCCGCTGCTTCATGCCCTCGGAGTACGACAGGACGGTCCGGTCCGCGACGGGATCGAGTTCGAGGTCGCGCAGGAGGCGGCCGACCCGCTCCGCCCCACGACGCCCCGTCCTGCGATGCAGGGCCGCGAAGAAGCGCAGGTTCTCGCGCCCGGACAGGCGCAGGAAGAAACTGCGGGGCTCCGTGATGCAGTAGCCGACGAGGGCGCGGACCGCCCCGGGGTCGCGCCGCGTGTCCACGCCGAGGACCTCGACCGACCCACGCGTGGGCCACAGGAGCGCGCACACCAGTTGTAGCAAGGTGGTCTTGCCCGCCCCGTTGGGTCCGACGAAGGCGTGGACGCGGCCCGCCTCGAGGTCCCCCTCGACGCCGCACACCGCCGGGACGCGGTCGCGCCGCCACCGCAACGTCACGAGCCGCCGCATGGTGAGCGGGGGGACGTAGTCCTTGTGGAGGTTCCGGAAGCGGACGGCGACGGAGGGCCCGGTCATGGCGTCCCGGCGCGATGGGTGTCGAGCCAGCCCTGCAACAGGACCGCGGCCGCGGCCGAGTCCAGCGCGCCCCGAGACCTCCGGCGCCTCGCCCGGTCGCCCTGACCCGCCTCGCGCAGTCGTTCCTCGGCCTCGACCGTGGTCAGACGCTCGTCCACCAGGTCCACCGGGAGGTCGCAGACCTCGCGCAGCCGCGCGGCCAGCCGCTCGACCGCGCGGGCCCGGGGGCCGGGCGTCCCGTCCATCCGCAGCGGATGTCCCACCAGGATGCGGCCGACCTGGAGGGCCCGGGCCCGTTCCGCCAGCCGCTCGGCGAGCCGCGCCCCGTCCCCGACGTCCAGGGCCTCGACGGGGGTGGCCAGGATCCCGGTCTCGTCCGAGACGGCGAGCCCGCAGCGCGCGGTGCCGGGGTCAATCGCGAGGACCCTCACGCCTCGACGTCCATCACGCGCAGGTCCGGGGCGACCTCGATGGGGCAGCCCGTGGCGGCCCGGACGTCGTCCACCGTGACCCCGGGCGCGACCTCCCGCAGGACCAGGCCGCCTGGCGTCACGTCCAGGTAGCCCAGGTCCGTCACGACCTGGTGCACGCACCGCCGCCCGGTCAGGGGGAGCGTGCACTCCGGGAGGATCTTGGGCTCGCCCTTGGCCGTGTGGAACATGGCGATGATGACCCGCTTCGCCCCCGCAACCATGTCCATGGCCCCGCCCATCCCCTTGACCATCTTGCCGGGGATCATCCAGTTCGCGAGGTCGCCGTGCTGGGAGACCTGCATGGCCCCGAGCACCGTCAGGTCCACGTGTCCCCCACGGATCATGGCGAACGACTCCGCGCTCGAGAAGTAGGACGCCCCCGGCAGTTCGGTGACCGTCTGCTTCCCCGCGTTGATGAGGTCCGCGTCCTCTTCGCCCTCGAACGGGAACGGCCCGTATGCGAGCATCCCGTTCTCCGTGTGGAAGATGACCTCCACCCCCGGGGGGACGTAGTTCGCGACCAGGGTCGGCATCCCGATGCCCAGGTTCACGTAGTAGCCGTCCCTCAACTCCTGCGCGATGCGCTTGCAGATCCCCTCTTTCGTCAGCGGCATGTCCCTCCCCCTTTCAAGCGGCCGGCCGCGGACGGACGGTCCGCTGCTCGATCGGCTTCTTGTAGTACTCGCCCTTGAGGATGCGCTGGACGTAGATGCCCGGTGTGTGCACATGGTGCGGGTCGATTTCGCCGGGTTCGCACAGTTCCTCGACCTCCGCGATGGTGACGCGCCCCGCCGCGGCCATCATCGGGTTGAAGTTGCGCGCGGTCTTCCGATAGACGAGGTTGCCGTGCCGGTCCCCCTTCCAGGCCTTGACGAGGGCGAACGGCGCGGTGATCGCCTGCTCCAGGACGTACATCCGGCCATTGAACTCGCGCGTCTCCTTGCCCTCGGCGACCACGGTGCCGACCCCCGTCGGGGTGAAGAAGGCGGGGATCCCCGCCCCCCCGGCCCGGATGCGCTCCGCCAACGTCCCCTGAGGGACCAGTTCGACTTCCAGTTGCCCGCCCAGGAACTGCTGTTCGAAGATGTGGTTCTCGCCCACGTAGGACGAGACCATCTTTCGGACCTGCCCTGCGGCGAGCAGGATCCCGAGCCCCTCGTGGTCAATGCCGCAGTTGTTGCTGATGATCGTGAGGTTCTTGACCCCCTTGGCGTGGAGGGCGCGGATCAGGTTCTCGGGGTTTCCGGACAGGCCGAATCCCCCAACGAGGATGGTGGCCCCGTCCCCGATGTCCGCAACGGCCTCCATCGCGCTGGCGAAGACCTTGTTCATGGCGACTCCCTGCAAAAACCTTCGTCTATTTATCAGGAACACGACGGGCGGGTCAATGACGTCCTGCAGCGAACCGGCTCGTGAGCCAGAGGACCAGGCACCCCGCGGCGAAACCCGGGACGATCTCATACAGGGAGGCCCCGAACCCGGTCGCGTTCCAGACCACCGTGGTCCCGGCCCCGGTCAGGAGGGCCGCGAGGGCCCCGGCCGAGGGCACGCGCCGCGACGACAGCCCGAACAGGACGAGCGGTCCGAACGAGGCCCCGAGCCCACCCCAGGCGTACCGGACCAGGCCCAGGACCGTGCTCTCGCGATCCAGGGCGAGGAGCACCGCGACCACCGTGATCCCGATCACGGCCACCCGACCCACGAGGACCCGTTCGCCCTGGACCGCGCGGGGCCGGACGAATCGGGCATAGAGGTCCTCGGACAGCGCGGAGGACGACACGAGGAGTTGCGAATCAATCGTGCTCATGATGGCCGCGAGGATCGCCGCGAGCAGCACGCCGCCGGTCCACGGGTCGGCGAAGTCGCGCACCAGATGGATGAAGACGCGTTCCGCGCGATCGAGGCCCCCCGGGTAGAGCCGGGTCCCGATCCATCCGACGAGGACCGCCCCCAGGAAACACAGGGCGACCCAGACCAGGGCGATGCGGCGGGCCTGGGCCATGCGGTCGGGCCGGTCAATCGCCATGAACCGCACCAGGATATGGGGTTGTCCGAAATAGCCCAGGCCCCACGAGGCGGCCGAGATCGCGGCCAGGAGGCCTCCGCCGCCGGCCCGGCTCAACGGGAACTGCACCTCGCCGGCCGCGGCCGGTTCCGGCAGGACCGCCGCGCCCCCGGACACCCCGTAGGCCAGGATGGGCAGCGCAATCAAGGCCGCGAGCATCATCAGGCCCTGGATGACGTCCGTCCAGCAAACCGCCAGGAACCCGCCCAGGGCCGTGTACCCGAGCACCACCGCGGCCCCCAACCCGACCGCGACCTCGTATCGCACTCCGAGCACCGACTCGAACAGGAGCCCGGACGCGACGAGTCCGGACCCGGCGTAGACCGAGAAGAAGAAGAATGTGACGACTGCAGACACCGCGCCGAGCGCGCCGTGGCCGCCGAAGCGACGCTCGAAGAAGGCGGGCAGGGTGATCGCCCCGAGGTCCTCGGTCCTGCGGCGGAGCCTCGGGGCCACGACCTGCCAGTTCAGCCACGTCCCGGCGAACAGGCCGGCCACCATCCACATCTCGCCGGCCCCGCCCAGGTAGATCGCACCCGGCAGCCCCATCAGGAGCCAGCCGCTCATGTCGCTCGCCTGGGCGGACAGGGCGGTGACGAAGGGCGGCAGACCCCGGCTCCCCAACAGGTAGTCGTCCGCGGTGCGGGTCCTCCGGAAGTAGTACGTCCCCACCGCGAGCATCGCGACCAGATACACGACGAAGGTGACGAGCGTCCCTGTCTCCACGACGGCGATCATCCCCGCAACCCGGACGGCCCGTCAATCGGGAGGAAAACGTGTTGTCCACCGCCTTGGACCCATGCCGTTTGCCTGGCCCCTTGGGGGCCTACGAAGAAACTTGAAATGGGGCGAGGGGCCTGGAAGGGGGTTGGACGCGTGGAGTGGCCGAGGCCGCCTCGACACCCCGTCCCCCGCGACGAACGTGTCACTGACCCTGAACCTGGACCTGTCCACTGCATCTGTCCCTCCAGAATCCGCCGTCAAACTCCGCAAGACCTTGAAGCCACTTCAAAACGACCACGCAACGATTCACGCCCCCTGGGGCCGCGAATTCCCAATTCGCGGCTCGTCGCCTGCCAACCAACCCTCGAACACAAGGACAGCGCGGCTCGGAGGCCGCGCAGCCGGCGCGATTGAACATCGCGCCTCCAGGGGCGTGTTCTGGACCGGATGGCGGCCTGGCAGTGCCTTTGGCCTCGCGACCGGGCGGTCGTGTCCCCAAGGAGGGTTCCTGCGGCGTTGCAGCAGCCTCCTGGCGGGGGCGTGACAGGAAACAGGTTCAGGGGGCAGGTTCCGTTGAAGAGTGCGACTAGGTCTCTTTGTGGTTCCCCTGGAGACGCGAGCACTGCTCGCGTCTGGCCGCGCGAGCCCCGCTCGCGTCACACCGCGACCGATCATCGAAATGGCACGGACCTGCCTGGGAAGTCGTGACCGGGGGCAGGTTCAGTGGTCAGGATCAGCGGTCAGGTTCAGGAACAGTGACCGTGTCAGTGTCAGTGTCAGTGCCACGTTGGTCGCGATGGGTGCGGCGTGACGACGGATGGACGCGCACCGCGACACGGGAAGCAGGACCCCGGAGCCCGGCCTCCAGACGGGGAAGTCGCGTCCGACACGAGACCGTGACAGATCAAGGTGTGTCCGTCGTTCTTCCAAGTCCGACACCGGCTTCGCGGACCCTGACGGATGAAACCGGCGCTTTGGCCGCGGGCAGTGCCCGCGGCTCCAGGTTCGCGTCGAGTTTCCTTGTAGAAGTCCGGCATCCGGGGTCCGGCATCCGGGGACCGGGGTCGCGGCAAGCGTCGCTTCGTCGTCATGCGTCGTTTTCCGCGTCCAACGTGGTCCGGACACTGTCACTGACCCTGGCCCTGTCCCCTGTCACTGACCCTGTCCACTGAACCTGCTCTCCGTCACTCCTCCAAGTCGGGAT
>DYKK01000241.1 GCA_020722625.1 Anaeromyxobacter dehalogenans | reverse complement strand
GCCTCCGAGCCGCGCCCCTCGGGGTCCGGGATCCGGGGTCCAGGATCCGGGGTCGCGGGGCACGTGGCCCCGTCGTCACGCCCCGCTCCTCGCGCCCCAATGCGGCATCTTTCTTGCATGGTCCGGGGTCCGGCCGCGAGGATGCCGGCCCCCGACACGGAGGTCCCGAAGACGCCATGCCCGCCGAATTCATCGTCCTGAACGCAACGCCGTTTTCGCCCCCGAGGTCGAAACCCCTGAACCTGCTCGGGATGGGGCTCGAAGAGCGGGCCCGCGCCATGCTGTCCTTCTCCGGACTGCGGCCCGCCCAGGGCCTGCAAGGGAAGAACGACCTGATCTTGTACCCCGGCGAGGTGGTCGGTTCCACGAGGCTCGGGTACGAGGTCGCCGCGGCGCGGGCCGCGGAAGGCGAGGTCCTGGCCCTGGCCCCGCGGCACGGCGGGCGCCCCGTGGTGCGCATCTCCAGGACCATCCGGAACCGCTTCCTGTCCGGGGAAGAGAGCCCGGACGAGGCGTACGCCCGGGCGGTCGAGGGCGCGACACGACGCATCGCCCTGCGAATGCCCGCGGTCCCCGTGGTGGACCGGGCCACGCGGGGCGAGGCCCGGAAAGTCCTGCTCGGGTCCCTCCGCAAGTCGGTGGACGGCCTGGTCTCGCGCACCGTGAACCGGCCCATCTCCATCGCCATCTCGTCGGTCCTCGTGAAGACGCCGATCACGCCCAACGTGCTGTCGTTCCTGACGTTCTTGACGGCCCTCGGGGCCGCGGCGCTCATGGCCTGGCAGGAGTTCGTGGCGGGCGCGGTCCTGATGCAGTTCTCGTCCATCCTGGACGGGTGCGACGGGGAGGTGGCGCGCCTGAAGTACCGTGCCTCCAAGGTCGGGGCGTGGCTCGACACGGTCCTCGACGACATCTCCACGCCCGTCTTCGCCCTGACCACGGGGTACGGGACCTGGCGGGCGTTCGATGGGGCGTTCGGCGGGGTGATGCTCGGTCTGGCGGTGACCGCCGTGGTCCTGACGGTGCCCGCGTACTGGGTGACCTATGCGAGGCTCCTGGCCCACGGCAGCACGGACAGCGGGCGCGTGTCCTTCAGCGAGACGCCCGGGGCCTCGTGGTTCCGGCGGTTCCTCGTCAACTACCTCCAGCCGGTCGGCAAGCGCGACTTCTACTACTTCATCTTCATGCTGATGGCCCTGGCGCGTCTGCCCTGGATGATCGTCGTGCTCTACTTTGTCGGGGCCACCCTGGTCGCGGGCACGATCCTGACCGACCGGACGCCCTCGGACGCCCGGTACGGGACCACGCAGCAGCACCGCCCGGTGATGACCGCGTCCTCCCGGGTCGAGGTCTCGCGCTGACGGGATCCCTCCGGCGAGGTCCCCGCGCAGGCACGGTCATTTTTCGTCGAAATATCCGTAGTATTCCGTGCCGAGGTGCGTGATCAGGTCCTCGCCCATCAGGTAGCGCAGGGTGTTCTTCAGTTTGGTCAACTGGATGAAGAGGTCGTGCTCGGGGTAGAGCCCGCGCGCGACCATGGGGCTCTTGAAGTAGAACGACAGCCACTCCTGGACGCCGCCCATGCGTGCCCGCTGCGCGAGGTCCATGAACAGCACGAGGTCCAGCGCGACCGGGGCCGCCAGGATCGAGTCGCGGCACAAAAAGTCAATCTTGATCTGCATCGGGTAGTCGAGCCACCCGAAGATGTCAATGTTGTCCCAGCCCTCCTTGTTGTCCCCGCGCGGCGGGTAGTAGTTGATGCGGACCACGTGGTGGAACGACCCGTACAGGTCCGGGTACCGGTCCGGCTGGAGGATGGTGGCCAGGACGGACAGTTTGCTCTCCTCCTTGGTCTTGAAGGAACCTGGGTCGTCGAGGACCTCGCCGTCGCGGTTGCCGAGGATGTTGGTCGAGTACCAGCCGAGCAGGCCGAGGAGCCTGGCCTTGAGGCCCGGCGCGAGGATGGTCTTCATCAGGGTCTGACCGGTCTTGAAGTCCTTGCCCGCGATGGGGACCTTCTCGGCGGCGGCCCAGTCCATGACGGCCGGGACGTCCACGGTCAGGTTCGGGGCGCCGTTGATGAACGGGGTCCGGGTCTTGAGGGCAGCCCAGGCATAGACCATGCTGGGCGGCACCGCGGGGTCGTTGGCCTTCATCGCGGCCTCGAGCGCCGCGAGGTCCTGGTGCTGCGGGCCCTCGGCCAGGAACGTCTCGGTGCTGGCGCACCAGATCAGCACAAGCCGGTCGCAGTGGTTGTCCCGGCGGAACCGCTCGATGTCCTCGACGAGTTGCTGGCCGAGGTCCCACCACGAGGCCCCCTTCTTGACGTTCGGCCCGTCGAGGCGCCGCACGTACTCGCGACTGAACACGGCCGGCATCGGGCGGAGGGCCTCCAGTTCCTCGCGGACCGCGTCCACGTGCTCGCGCCGCAAGACCGACGCCTTCAGCGCGGCCTCGTACGCCGAGTCGGGGAAGATGTCCCACCCTCCGAAGACCACGTCGCCGAGGTCCGCAAGGGGCACGAAGTCCTTGATCGCCGGGACGCGTCCCTCGGTGCGCTTGCCCAGGCGGATCGTCCCCATCTGGGTCAGCGACCCGATCGGCCGGCCGAGCCCCCGGCGCACGAGCATCGTGCCCGCCATCAGGGTCGTTCCCACGGCCCCGTACCCCACCACCAGGACTCCGAGCCGGCCCCGGGCCGGTGCGATGTGCCTCTTTTCGGTCATGGCCTGAATCCTTTCTGTCAATACCTTCTGTATTACAGCCGCATCCCCGCGGCCGCCGTGGGCCTTGTACCAGCAATCCCGCGAATTCGCAATCGTCCGGTTGACAACCGGCGCCGCCGGCTCGTATGGTTCGCGGACCGGGGCACCCGCGCACCAACCCGGGGGAGGGCCGCGTGCCGGCGTTCAAGGTCATCGTGATGGACTTCGATGGCACGCTCGTGGACACGATGGGGGGGTTCGCGGACGTGGCCGGCGATGTCCTGCACCGGTGGTTCGGGACCGACCCGGTCCTCGCGCGGCGCCGGTACCTCGAGACGTCCGGGATCCCCTTCCGGCAGCAGGTCGAGATCCTCCACCCCGGCGACGCCCGCAACGACGCGGCCGCCGAGGAGTTCGAGTCGCGCAAACTGGCCGGGTTCTTCGCCGAGACCTTCCCGCGGGACGCGGTGGCCGCGGTGGGCGCGCTCCAGGCGCGTGGATTCAAGGTCGTGGTCTCGTCGAACAACTTCCAGGAACTCGTGGACGAGTTCTGCGCCCGCCACGACGGGGTATCTTTCGATGTCGTGCTCGGGGCGCGCGAGGGGTTCTACAAGGGGAGGGACCACTTCCGCGTGGTCGAGGAGCGTTTCGCCGTGACCCCCGGCGAGATGCTCTTCGTCGGCGATTCGTTGAAGGACGGCGAACGCGCCCTGGCCTGCGGCGTCGCGTTCGTCGGCAAGGTCGGGACGTTCACCCGGGACGAATTCGAGGCCCGCTTCCCCGGGGTGCGGACCATCGAGAGGCTGTCGGACCTGGTGGAGTTGCTGTCATGAGCAGGGATGGGCGGCCGGGCAGCGTCCTGATCCTCGCGGCCGGCATGGGGATGCGGTTGCGGCCCCTGACGGATACGGTGCCCAAGGCCCTCGTGTCGTGCGCGGGGTGGCCCCTGCTGTCCTACGCGATCCGGTTCGCGCGGGAGGCGGTGGCCGAAGGCGGACGCCTCGTCGTGGTCGCGGGATACCGGGGGGAGATGGTCGCGGGCCTGGTGGAGGCCGAGGCCCCCGGCGCCGTGATCGCGTGGAACCGGGACTATCAGAAGGGAAATCTTCTGTCGGTCGAGGCCGGGTTGCCGCACGTGACCGGAGACTTCCTCCTGATGAACGTGGACCACATCTATCCCTGGGCCTTCGCGGCGCGGATGGTCCGGGCTCCCGGCCACGTGGTCGCGGCCGCGGACCGGGACCGCCGCCTCGGGCCGGACGACATGAAGGTGCGCCTCGACGGCGACGGCCGGGTCCGCGCGATCTCGAAGGGCCTGGACCGGTTCGACGCGGGCTACATCGGGATGACCCTGGTGCGGGACGAGGCCGCGGAGGCGTATCGGGACGCGGTCCGCGAGGCGCGGGTCGCGCGGGGGGACGCCGCGGTGGCCGAGGACGTCCTCCAGGTCCTGGCCGACCGGGGCGAGGCCGTCTCGACGTGCGATTGTTCGGGGTTGGGCTGGATCGAGGTGGACACCCTCGACGAACTCGAGGCCGCCGAGTCCCGCCTGATGGAGGACGAAGGTTTTCTGACTCGGTCCTGGTGAACCGCGATCGAGGCACAGGATGAGCAAGACCCTCGCCGTCGGCGTGGACCTGGGAGCGACGCGCGTCAAGGCCGGGCTCGTCGAGGGCGACCGGGTCGTGGCGACGCTCGTCGAGCCCCTGGCCCCGGAGGACCGGACCCCGGAGGGCGCGGTCGAACGGCTTGCCGCGACCGTCGCTCGCCTCGTCGCGGACCGCGCGGTCGCGGGCGTCGGGGTCGGCGTGCCCGGCGTCATCCGGCACGCGACGGGCGTGGTGTCCCAGTCCCCCAACTTCCCCGCGTGGCACGACCTGCCCCTGGCGGACCTGCTGCGCGCCAGGCTCTCGGTCCCGGTCCTCCTGGACAACGACGCCAACGTCGTCACCCTGGGCGAGGCCCGGTACGGCGCGGGCCGCGACGCCGGGGACTTCGCGCTGCTCACGCTCGGCAGCGGGGTCGGAGGCGGACTCTTCCTGGGCGGCGACGTCTATCGCGGGGCCGAGGGCATGGCCGGCGAGATCGGCCACCTGGTCGTCGATCCCGAGGGCCCCCCGTGCGGCTGCGGGGGCCGGGGGTGCCTCGAGCAGTTCGCGTCGTTCAACGCCCTCCGTCGCTGGGTCCAGCGGGACCGACTCTTCGGGGACCTCACCGGGGCCGCGGTCCAGGACCCGGACCTCCCCGAGCGCCTGTTCCAGGCGGCCCTGGCCGGCGACGAACGCTGCCGGTCCTACTTCGATGAAATGGGCCGCCGCCTCGCCGTCACGGTGGGCGGCCTCCTGAACCTGCTGAACCTGCGCCTGGTCGTCCTGGCCGGGGGCATCGCCCGCGCCTTCCCCGCCTTCTCTCCGGCCCTGTTCGCGGAACTCCCCGGCCGGGCCTTCCCCGCGGTCCTGGCCGCGGCCCGCGTGGTCCCCTGCGCGCTGTGGGAGGACGCGGGGATCCTGGGCGCGGCGGCGCTCGTGCTATCCCGTTGACTCCAGGGCCCGGGCGTATTCTCGGATCAGCGCCTCGTAGAACCGCGCCCCTTCGAGGACCTCGTCTTCTTCGGCCA
>DYKK01000240.1 GCA_020722625.1 Anaeromyxobacter dehalogenans | reverse complement strand
CTTCAAGGACCAGTTGAACCTCAACTTCCTGGAGGGGCCGCCGGCCACGGCCTGCTTCATGGAACCCATGGCCGCGGACTACGACCTGACCCTGACCGTCACGACCCGGTGACCCGGCGTCCGTCGCGCGACAGCGCGCCGCTCATCGGGACACGGCCTCCGCCTCCTCCTCGATCGCGTCGAGGACGGTGTCGGCGTCGAGGTCGCCCTGCCATTGCCGGCCGTTCAAAAACAGGGTCGGGGTCGCGTCCACGCCGTTGCGGATCCCCTCCTTCTTGGAGGCCACGACCGCGTCGCGCACCGCGGGGTCGCGGGTGGCGGCTTCGAAGGCCGCGCGGTCCAGGCCCACGTCGGCGGCCCAGTCCGACAGGACCGCGGGCGAGAATACGTCGAAGCCGCGATAGGCGCGAAGCAGATACTCCCACCCCTTGCCCAATCGCTGGGCCGCGGCCACGGCCAGGTTCGCCTCGGTCGAGTGCTCGTGCGACTTGATGGGGAACAGCCGGAAGACCAGGGCGACCCGGCCCGCGAGCCGACCCGAGGTCACCTCGCGGTGCAGGACGGGAATGAGTTTCGTGCAGAAGGGGCACCGGGCACACACGTAGGCGGCCACGACCACCGCGGCCTTCGGGCAGCCCGCGACCGGCGCCTGGTCCAGCGCGATGGCGTGGACCTTGCCCGGCCTCATCATGGACAGGGCGCGCTTCTCGAGCGAGCGGGTGATGGACGCCGCGGTCTCGCCCCGGGAGGCCTTGCGGCAGACCCAGTCCGCGAGGCGTCGGACCAGCGGGGCGTCCGGATGGGACTTCAGGCACGCCGCCAGGGTGTCGTCGCAGACGTCGTAGGGGTGTGCCGTGGTCAGAACCCGGTCGGCCACGGCGCGCGCCTCCGGAGACAGGTCATCGCACGGACTTCGGGCGAGGGCGACCCCCGTCGTGCACAGGGTCAGGACACCGGCGAGAAGCCCCGATCTCATGGTGCATTCCTCCGACGCGCGAACCAGGCGTCCAGGCCGAGCGGCCGCCGGTCCAGGAACACGATGGCCAGGGCCAGCCCCAGCCATGCCAGGTCGCGCAGCACGGTGAGGGACGAGATGGGGTCCTCCTCCGCGGTTTGCGAGGCGAAGCACCCGCACGACATGTCGAGGCCCCTGGCGAGCGCCGAGACCAGGGCCGCGAGGAAGACCACCATCATGGCCGCGCACAACAGGGCGCCGGCCCTGGCCCGCAGGCCGGCGACGAGCATGAGGCCGGCGCCCATCTCCACCCAGGGCAGGGTGACGGCCACGAGGTTCACGAGGGACAGCGGCAGGACCTGGTACGTGGCCACGTCCAGGGCGAAGGCGCCCGGGTCCAGGACCTTGTGCCAGCACGCCAGCAAGAACACGGCGCCGAGATACAGCCGCATCGGAAGCAGGACCCAGGGGAGGATCCGCGTCATCGAGCCTCCAGGGCGCGGAAGCCGCCCTCCACGTAGAAGACGTTGCGCACGCCGCGGCCCGCGAGTTCCCGGCCCAGTTCCCGCCCGGAATCCGGGTCCTCCCCGTCGCCGTAAACCACGACCTGGGCCGCGCCCGACGACGCGACCCGGCGTACGACCTCGTCCGGGACGCCCTCCAGGTAGTCGAAGGGGATGTTCCGGGCGCCCGGCGCGTGCCACCGGCCGAAGGCCCGCGCGTCCCGGGCGTCCACGAGGAACGTGCGCGGGTCCCCCACCCTCGGGTCGCTCGGCGGGATCCCCTCGACCTCGCCCAGGGGCTCGGGGCAGGGGACGAAGACCTCGTACTCCTCGGTCGCCACGAGCGGGATGCCGCCGGGCCGCGCCGCGTTGACCGCGACCCCGAGCAACGACAGCCCCACCGCGGCGACGGCCGCGTCCCGCACGATGCCGCGGGCCGTGGACCTCACTGCACGCAACTCGACGACCTCTGGACTGCCTCGTCCTGCCGCAACAGGTCCTGGACGCGCTCGAAGACCCCCGCGCCCTCCCCCTCCCCGGCGCCCCAGGGGAGGTCCGCGAGCGGCTCCTGGGCGGCCTCGCGGGGACCCAGAAAATCGTCGCCGCCCGCCCACAGGAACCGCACCGTGACGCGGTGGTCCGAGAAGGCGTACCGCGACACGGTGCTGCCGCGCCACGAAAAGTCGTATCCCACGCCGACCCGCAGGCCGTGCCACGGCGGCGACCAGGCCACGAGGCCGGGTTTCAGCAGGACGTCGCGCCGGTCTCGGGCCGGCGCGCCGAACGGCCCGTATCCCGAGGAATCGGGGTAGAAGTCTGCGGCCACGGTCAGTCCGGCGCGGGCCGAGAAACCGGCCCCGATCCCGACGTGGGCGCCGGCCAGGCCGCTCGCGCCGTAGAGGTTCCATGCCGGGTCGCGCGACCGGTAGAGGCGACCGGACATCGCCCACAGGAGGGCCACCCTCGGGTGGACCGAGACCCGACCGCCCAGCCCCCCGTCCGCCTCGATGCGGGTGCGCGCGGTCTCGCGAAAGACGCGCTTCCCCGCGCCCGCGAAGGCGAGGAGCCACGGCGCGACCTCGACCTCCACCTCGCCGCGGTGGGCCCCGAAATACCAGACCGGCCCGGCCTCGTACCGGTCGCCCTGGCCCAAAAGCAGGAAGTCCGGCCGGTAGCCGACCAGGACGCGCGGCAAAGTCCGGCCCACCATCACGCCCAGCCGAGCGCTCAGGTCCAGGTAACTGAAGCCCCGGACCTCGGTCGCGGCGAACCCGACGCCCCTCCCCTGGACCTCGAGCGACGGCCTCCACCCCCGGGCCACCGCGGGCGCAAACCGCACCCAGGCGTCGAGGGAACCCAGGCCGCTCCCGCCTTCCTTCACGCTGCCGGAGGCCGGGTCGGTGGGGGACCCCAGCAGGGCGTTGGAGGTGTATCCGCCCGCGGTCTCCACCCGCCAGGCCACGTCCGCGACGTGGTCGGGGAACAGGCGCCGGGTCAACGCGGGGAGGGCGTGGGCGTCCGTCCTCCACGCCTCGCGGCCGTGCCAGGCCTCCTCGATGTCCCTGGCCGCGTCCCCGCGTCGTCCCTCCGCGTCCGCGACCAGGGCCCGCAGGGCCAGCAGGCGCGTCCGGTCCGCCTCCCCGCACGCGGCGAGGTCGCCCCCGAGGGCGTCGCGGGCCTCGTTCAGCGCCGCCTGCTGGAGATGGACCCACGCGAGCCATGCCCGGGCCGTGCAGTCCCCGGGGTCCTCGTCGAGCCGGGCCTGCAGGGTACGCACGGCCCAGAAGGGATTCGCCGCATGGGCGTAGGCCAGGCCAAGCAGGGTCTTCAGCCCGGCGTCCTCGGGGCAGCGGGCCACGAGGTCCTTGAGGCCCCCCACGTCCCCGTTCGCCGCAAGGGCGCGCGCCGACGCGATCGCGTCGCCGGGGCAGTCGCGGGCCAGGGCGGGGGACCAGGCCGCCAGCACGAGCAGCCACGAGACCAGATGGACCACCCTGGTCATGGCGCCGGGTCCTTGCAGCACCGGAAGCCCCGGGCGGAGGGGTTCCAGGTGGCGTCGTAGTCGCAGCGGTGCAGGGCCTCCGAGTCGCCGCAGTTGTACGCCCCGCCTCGGAAGTGCTCCAGGCCGTCGCCCGCCTCGACGGCCTCCCACACGTTCCCGTTGACATCGAGGAGCCCCCACTCGTTCGTGCACTCCGAAAACGAGCCTGTAGGCACCACGTGGAAGTCCGCCCCGCACGCGGGATAGCAATGGGGATAGGGGTCGCAGTGGCAGAAGGCGTCAATCCCGTTGCAGGTCGTGGCCGAATACGAGTCCCCGTAGCCATAGGCGGTCTGGTCGGGTCCCCGGCACGCATCGAACCACTCGGCCGGCGTGCACAGGCGCTTTCCCGCGGCCTCGCACCCGGCACGGGCCTGCGCGACGGTCACCGGGAACCACGGCAGCACGCCCGCCCGGCTCGCGGGGACGGGGGAGGTCCCCTGGCTGGTCCCGGTCGCGTCCTCGTGGCTCGCCTCGTAGCGGTCCACGCACACCGCGCCTCCGGTCGCGGGCGCGACGAGGACCATGTCCGCAGGGCAGGGGGGCCGTGGGCCGGGGTCGAACGCGTCCTCGCCGAACAGGTCCGCCAGGTCCCCCGGACCCAGGTCCTGGCCGTCCTCCGCCCCGCCGAGGTCGGCCGAGGAGTCGTCGTCGCGGTCGAAACCCGGGTCGGCCGGGACATCGCCGGGCAGGTCGCCCGCGGCCTCGTCGGTTCCCAGGTCCTGTGGGAGGTCCTCGAGGCCGGGGTCGGGGTCCCGCCCAGGGTCCTGCGGACCGGGGTCTGGTTCGACGCATCCCGCCTCGGCCTCGGCCTGTCCGTCCGGGACGTCAAATGCATCCCGCCCCGGCTCCGGGAACGCCTCGTCCGGCACGGGTTGCGCTTCGGTGTCGGGCAGGGCCTCGCCCGGGACGAGGCAGCATCGGAAGCCCAGGGCCGCCGGCGTCCAGGTCCGCGGCACGTAGTCGCACCGATGGAAGGTCCGTGAGTCCGAGCAGTTGAACGCCCCGCCACGCACGCTCCTCGCGTCCCCGCCCAGGACGTGCTCCCACACGTTCCCGTTGATGTCGTAGAGACCCCACTCGTTCGTGCAGTCCGGAAAGGCCCCGGTGGGCGTCAGGTGGAACTTTCCGGGGCCGAAGGTCTCGATCCCGTTGCAGATTTCCGGGTCGTACGTGTCCCCGTACGCATAGACCGTCCCGTCCGGCCCCCGGCACGCGGTCTCCCACTCGGCCGCCGTGCACAGGCGCTTACCCGCGGCCTCGCACGCCGCCTCGGCGGTCGCGTTGTCCGGGACGAGCCACGGCAGGACACCGGGCCTCGACGTGGCCCGGTCCTCCCCGGTCCCGCGGTGGTCCGCATCCGCGTCCGGCCTGGACGCCTCGTACCGGTCCACGCAGAACGAGTCCGCGACGACCACCATGTCGTCGGGACACGTCACCGGGACCGGTGGGGGTTTCGGCCGGCAACGGTGGTCGAGGCACTCGAATCCCGGCCCGCAGTCCTCGTCCTGCACGCACGGATACCGGCAGCGTCCATCCGCCCCGCAGACCTGGTCACCCGGGCAGTCCTCGTCCTGGTAGCACCGCTCGCGGACGCAGCCCACGAGGACCGCGAACACCGCCATGAGCCCAAGCGTGATTCGCGGGTCCATCGGACCTCCCCACGCGACCCGCACCCGCACCTCGCCCACCCTCCCCCGACGGATTCACCCGCTATCGTCCAAAAACAATCCGAAGATCTTGTTGACGATCATCAAGCAAGAATCATAAATCATCCAGGACGTTCTTCCGGCGGCGGGCGGCGCGGGGACCGCGGGGGGTCTGGGCCGGGTGGGGCGC
>DYKK01000239.1 GCA_020722625.1 Anaeromyxobacter dehalogenans | reverse complement strand
GGTAGGCGCCGGGACGTGCGCTGCGGCGACCAGGGCACCGCGACCGCGCCGCTTCGCCCTCAAGCCCCGAATCCTCGGGGAGACGGAGGACTCCGTGCGGACGCACCTGTCATTTTGCTGAAAGTTCGAGGAATTTGTCGCCGGTCGCGTCGCGCCGTACAATGCCACCGGCCCGCGCGGGACTGGTCGGATGGCCGCGTATCCTCCCGGAGCCGAGAAAGTCATCTTCCTGGTGGACGACGAGGACCGGAACCTCCTCCTGTTCGAGAAGTCGCTCGCCGCGCAGAAATACACGCTGCACAAGTTCCACGACGGCCAGGAGGTGCTGGACGCCGTGGCGGGCGGGCTCCTGCCGGACCTGGTGGTCCTCGACGTGATGATGCCGCGCGTGGACGGGTTCACGCTCTGCGAGCGGCTGAAGGCGAACCCCGCCACGCGGATGATCCCCATCATCCTGGTGACCGGCCTGGAGGACTTGCGCGACAAGGTGCGCGGCCTGGAGTCGGGCGCGGACGACTTCCTGACCAAGCCCTTCCATCCGACCGAACTGCGGGCCCGCGTGCGCAGCCTGGTCCGTATCAAGACCCTGCACGACGAACTCGACTACAAGAATCGTCTGCTCCAGGACGAGAAGGTGCACCTCGAGGCCCTCGTCCAGGAGCGGACCGAGGACCTCGAGACGCTGACCATCGGGATCGTCGGGGCCCTCGAGATGGCCAACGCCCTGCGGGACACCGACACCGGGCTGCACATCAAGCGCGTCTGCGCGTACAGCCACGTCCTGGCCCTCCGGATCGGCGGGGACGCGCTCTTCGCAGGCAAGATCCGGCGATACGCCTCCCTGCATGACGTGGGCAAGGTGGGGATCCCCGATTCGATCCTGAAGAAGGAAGGCCGGCTCTCGCCGGACGAGTACGAGCAGATGAAACTCCACACGGTCTATGGGTACGAACTCCTGGGCCTGGCCCAGGCCGAGGAGATGGCCCGGAACATCGCGCTGGCCCATCACGAACGTTACGACGGTGGCGGCTACCCCCGGGGCCTCGCGGGGTCGGAGATCCCGATCGAGGCCCGCGTGGTGGCCCTGGCCGACGTCTATGACGCGCTGACCACCCGGAGGTGCTACAAGGAGGCGTTTTCCGCCGAGGAGGCCGAGGCCACGATCCGCCGCGAGCGCGGCCGGCACTTCGACCCGGACATCGTGGACGCGATGTTCGAGGCGATTGACGAATTCAACGCGATCCGGGAACGCTATCGCGATCCCGCCTGACCTGTTTCCGCGGGGCCCCGGGAACCGGAGATGACGTTGTCTGACGCGATTCCCCGCCTGAACGTCGTCACCGGGAAGGGGGGCGTGGGGCGCACCACAGTCGCGGCGGCCATGGGACTCGTGGCCGCGCGCCGCGGGCTGCGCGTCGTGGTCGTGGAGGTGTCGGCCCGCCAGGGGGTCCCCGACCTCTTCGGGGTGGCACCGCGCGGGGCCGAACCGGTCGAGTGCGTCCCGGGGCTGCTCGCGATCCGCGTGACCTGGGAAGACGCCCTGCGCGAGTACGGTTTGATGAAACTGCGGTTCCGGGCGTTGTACCGCCTCGTGTTCGAGAACCCGCTCGTCCGCCGCATCCTCCCGGCGATCCCGGGGGTGGCGGAGATCCTGGTGATCGGGAAGGTGCTCTACGTCGCGACCGACGGTCTGCCCGGCGGCCGCGCGCCCGACGTGGTCGTGCTGGACGCGCCCGCGACGGGACATGGGGTCGCGTTGTTCTCGGCCCCGTTCGCGGTCAGCGAGGCCGTCCCGAGCGGCCCGCTCGCGGAGGACGCGCGCCGGTTGAAGGCCCTCCTGCTTGACAGCGCGTTCACCCGGTTTCACATTGTCACGACCCCGGAGGAGATGCCGGTGGCCGAAGGGATCGAGATTTACGAGCGACTCGGGGTCCGTCACGGCCTGCCGTTTGGTCCGGTGTTCCTGAACGGGCTCCAGGACCACGGCCTGACCCCGGCTCGGAGGCGGTGGCTCCAGGTCTTCGCGGGGCGGCGCGACGCGGCGGACCCGGTCGCGGGCGCGGCGCGGGCGGCCCTGTTCATGGCGGCCCGCGACGAGATGCAGCGCGATCACGCCGCGCGCCTGACCCGGCACGTGCCCTTGCCGGTGGTCCCGTTGCCCGACCTGTCGGGGATGGCCGGGGCGAGCGAGCGGGTGGAACGGCTCGCCGACCACCTGGACACCCGCCTGTGGCGCGAGGGGAGATAGGGATGCGGACCGGGAGGGAGCGACCCAGGTTGTGGCTGGTGGGCGCGTTGGGGGTGTTCACCGCCATGGCCGCGAACCGGATCGCGGCGAACGCATCGCCACCCGAGGAGAAGACACCGATGGAATCCAGGACGAAGCACGGCGCGCCGGCGGTGCGTCGCGGGGCCATCGGGCCGAGCGACTGGGCCCGCGTCGTGGAGGAGGTCTCGGCGGAGGTCCCGGAGGCGGCCCCGATCCGACTTCTGAGCACGCGCCGCTTCGGGGCCGGACGGGAGGTCGCGCACTTCGAGATGAAGAACGGCTTGCGGGTCCTGGTCCTCGAGGACCACCAGGCCCCGGTCGTGTCCTTCCAGACGTGGTTCGCGGTGGGGTCGCGCCACGAGGCGCCGGGACGGACGGGGATCGCGCACCTGTTCGAGCACCTGATGTTCAAGGGGACGAAGACGCACCCGCACGAGGTCTTCGACCGCCTGCTGGAGGAGGCCGGGGCCCAGACGAACGCGGCCACCTGGCTCGACTGGACCTTCTACTACGAGAACCTGCCGGCGGACGGGTGGGGACTCGCGCCCCGGCTCGAGTCCGACCGCATGACGGGGCTGGTCCTGAATCAGGAGCAACTGGACTCGGAGCGCGAGGTCGTGAAGAACGAGCGCCGCTTCCGCGTCGAGAACGACCCGGACGGCGCGATGGACGAGGCCCTGATGGCGATGGTCTATGGGGACCACCCCTATGGTCACCCGACGCTCGGCAGCATGGGGGACCTCGATGCCCTGTCGCTCGACGACTGCCTGGGCTTCTACCGGACGTACTACTCGCCGTCCAACGCGACGATCGTGGTGGTCGGGGACGTGGACACCCGGGAGGTCCTCGAGACCCTGGGCCGCCTGTACGGCCCGGTCCCGGCGGTCGAGGTGCCCCGCGTCCGTCCCACGACCCCGCCCGAGCAGGCGGCGATGCGCTCGCGGACCCTGACCCTCCCGGTCGCGACCGAGAAGGCGAGGCTCGCGTGGCGGGCCGTGTCCGCGGACCACCCGGACGGACCGGCCCTCGACGTGGTGACCGGGATTCTATTTGACAACGAATCATCAAGGGTCTATCGGGTCCTGGTCGAGGAACGGGGGCTGGCGTCGGACGTGGACGGGACCGTGGAGGCGTTCGCGCTCGACGGGATTGCCATCGCGGATGTCGTGCTGAACGAGGGAAAGACCGCCCGGCAGGCGGTCGAGGTCCTGGTGGCCGAGGTCGAGCGGCTCGGGCGGGAGGGGCCGACCCCGGCCGAACTGGAGCGGACCCGGAACGCGACCGAGGCGGCCTTCCTGCGGTCCCTCCAGACCGCCGGGTCCAAGGCGACGCAACTGGGGCTCTACGAGATGACCGCCGGGGACTACCGGCTGATGTTCGAGTTCGTGGATCGGGTGAGGGCCGTGACCGCGGAGGACGTGAAACGGGTGGTCGGCCGCTACCTGACCCGGGACCGGCTGAACCTGGTGGTCGCGAAGCCCGCCGCGGGCGGGAACGCCGGGGAGGGGCGGGAATGACCGGTCGGGCGCGGGCGACCCTGGCTTCGTGGGGGATCGTCATATCGATCGCGGGGGTGGTCATGGCATCCGAGGCGACGGGGGAGGCGCGCGGCGCCTCCCTCGAATACGACGGGGTCCGGCTGATCCACGTCCCCGACCCGGACGTGGGCCTGGTCGCGGTGCAGGTGCTGTTCGAGGCGGGGGCCCTGCGCGACCCGCCCGGGAAGGAGGGACTCGCGCACCTGACCGCGCGGATGCTCCTGCGGGGGACGAAGACGCGCTCGCACCAGGAGATCGTGGACGAGGTGGCGGACCTCGGGGCCGAACTGGACGCCACGGCCCAGAAGGAGGTCATCGGGCTGTACGGTGATTTCATGCCGCGCTTCCAGGACCGCTACGCGGCGATCCTCGCGGACCTCCTGGCCCACCCGACCTTTCCGGAGCGCGAGTTCGAGCAGGAGCGCGCCCTCGTGGTGGAGGACCTGCTGAACGTGCGCAACGACGACGCGGACCTGGCCCGCCACTTCTTCTCGCGCTTCCTGTACCGCGACCACCCGCTGGGACGGCCCTCGATGGGGTACGTGGACACGGTGAAGGCGCTGCGGGCCTCGGACTGTCGCAAGTTCTACCGCGAGCACGCGCGGCGCGGGAACCTCATCGTGGTCCTGGCCGGGGCGATGGATGAGGCCGGGGCCCGGCGCTTCGTGCGGACGGTGGCGAGGGGGGTCCGGGCCGGCCGGCGGGAACGGGCGGCGCTGCCGGGGCCGCCCGCGGTCGAGGGGCTGCGCGTGCTGATCGTGGACAAGCCCGAGCGGACACAGACCCAGGTCGTGATGGGACACCCGTCGCTCGGCTGGAGGGACCCGGACCTGTTCCCGGTGCTCGTGGGGAACACGGCCTTCGGCGGGACCTTCACGTCGCGGCTGATGCGCGAGATCCGCGAGAAGCGGGGCTGGTCCTACGGGGTCTCGTCCCAGGTGACGGGGGGGCGGGAGTTCGGGACCCTGGCGATCCGCTTCTTCCCGGCCAGCAAGGACGCAGTGGCCGCGATCCGCCTGGCCCTGGACCTGGTCCGCGCGGTCGCCGGCGAGGGACTGACCGCCGAGGAGGTCTCGTTCGCGCGCAACCACCTGGCCAGCCAGTTCCCGTTCCGCATCGAGACGGCCCGCAAGCGGGCGGACGAGACGCTGGCGAACCTTCTGTACGGGCGGCCTGCGGACTTCACCGAGACGTACGTCCAGCGGGTGCGCGAGCAGTCCGTTCAGGCGGTCAACCGGGCGATGTCGCGCTGGTACCACCCGGACGGCATGGTCATCGTGGTCGTGGGGACCGCGTCGGACCTGGAGGCGGACCTCCGCGCCCTGCCCGGGGTGCGGGAGGTGGTGGTCCATCCGTTCGACAGGGACAGGTTGTAGGACGCCCCGTCCCACCCGGGCTCGGGTGAGGTGGTTCCACACCCCCGGACCCAACTCCGCCGTCAGTTTCCGCAAGTCTTCGAACAAACACGAAATCTGCTTCGTTTCATTTCACCACCCTGGGGCCGCGAATTCCAATTCGCGGCGCGTCGCGTGACGACCAATCCCGATTGCA
>DYKK01000238.1 GCA_020722625.1 Anaeromyxobacter dehalogenans | reverse complement strand
TCCGGGTGTGACGAGCGCTACGCCCGCGCTCGCCGCCGGGCGATCACCACGACCAGGGCGGTCAGGACGACCTCGGACGCGCTCAGGCACACGACCTCCCCGATGTCCGCGAGGATCCCGAACGACTGGAGGGCCATGTTCGTCGAGGTGATGAGGGTGGCGTACCCGATGATGGTCGTCAGGGCCGTCAGGAACACGGCCCCGCCGGTGGACTCGATCACCTGCTGGATTTTCCCCGGCCCCTCCTGGCGGATCCTGGCGTAGAGATAGGCCCCGTACGCCACGCCGATGCCGATGGTGATCGGGATGACGATGAAATTCAGAAAGTTGATCTTCATGTCGAAGATCGCGGCGGACCCGAGCATCCACAGGAGCCCGCACAGGAGCGGGGTCATGACGAGGGCCATGGCGCGAGGCGAGCGAAACGACACCGCCAGGAACAGGAGGACCCCGGCGATGGACAGGGCCGTGACCAGGACCCCGTCGTCCTCGATGGCCTGGATCATGTCCGCGAAGATCATGGCCTGTCCGACCGCGACCAGTCCGTCGCCGCCCGCGCGCACCGACCTCAGCACGTGGGCGTAGCGCAGCAGGAACCGCCCGTCCAGGAGGCTCTCGCGCTTCGGGTGGTACGCGTACAGGATCCGGCCCCGGGTCCCGTCCACCTCGGTGAACGGACGCGCGATCATGTCCGGGACATCCGCCACGGTCAGAACGCGCAGGGATTCGGGGGGGCGGTACTCCAGGACGTCCGCCTGTTCTTTCTCGTCAAGAAAATCAATCTTGCGGTCAATCAAGGCCCGGATGTCGGCCAGGACCGCGAGTTTCTCTTCCTGTTGCGCCGGAAGGTAGTCGAAGATCGTCTGGACGTCCTCGATCACGCCCTTCGCGGCGGGGTCGTCCAGGATCGCCCGCTGGATGCGCGGGACCTCCGCGAGGTCGTCCGCGAGGATCGGGGTGGGCGAACGCGGCAACTCGAAGATCCTGTCCACGCGGTTCGACAGTTTCGCGGACCCGCGCTCCACCGATTCGCGGTTGCGCAGGTTGTGGAAGTCGTACTCGAAGGGGTCGCGCGCGAAGGGGACCAGGAACAGGACGGACACCACGGACAGGGCCGTCGCGGTCCCCAGGATGGCGCGCGGGTGACCGGTCACCAGCCGGGCCACGGCGCGGGAGACGGGCCGACGCTCCGAGACCTGCCGGGCGCCCAGCGGGCGGATGCGATGGAGGGCCGCGATCAGGGCCGGCCCGAAGGCGTACGACGCGAGCCAGCAGGCGAGCATCCCCACCCCGCCGATCACCCCGAACTGCCGGAAACCGCGGAAGCCGGCGGCGACCAGGGTCCCGTATGCGATGGCGGACGTCACGTCCGCGACCAGGGTCCCGCGCGCGGTGGACCGGTACGCGATGCGCAGGGCCTCCGCGAGACCGCCGGGTCCCAGCCGGCGGATCTCCTCGTAGAACCTCGCCCCGACCATGATCATCGTGTTGATGCCGTTCCCCGCGATGATCGCGCCCAGGAAGGCCGTGGCCGTGTTCAGGTACCCGACCGCGAAGTACCCCACGGCGAACGCGACCACGAGCCCCAGGAGCATGGGCATCCCGATCAGCATCACGGAACGGACGCTGCGGAAATAGACCACGATCGAGCCCAGGACGAGCAGGAGCGCCGAGGTGCTGATGAAGCGGGCGTCGGCGGCCAGGGCCTCCCGCTCCTCGATCCCGGTCATCACCTCGCCGGTGAACCCGACCTTCATGGCCGGGTGGTACCGGGAGGGATCGAGGGCGACGACCTCGGCGCGCACGTCCCGGACGAGGGCGACCGCCTCCTCGTGGCTGTTCATCGTGGAGGGCGGGCGGACGAAAACCGCGAGCAGCGACCGGTCGGGCGTCACGTAGTATCCGTCCGGGTAGCGTTCCTGCTCCTCGACCTTCTTCTCGTACTTGGCCTTGAGTTCATCAATGCGCAGGTCGGTCTTTGGGGGGGACTCGTCGTCGAGCCACTCCACGACGCCGGCGCGCGTCTCCTCCTCGATGCGCTTGCGCAGGCGGTCCCGGAAGTCCACGAGATCCGTGAGGTCCGCATACAGCCATTTGTTGCGTTTATAGAACTCCGTCAAATCGTTTAGGTTGTAATCAATAAAGCGGATGCGGTCGTACGGAAAGGTCCGCAGGCGCGCCACAAGGTCGTCCGCGAACCGCTGCGATGCCTTCAGGTCCGGGGACTCGATGGCCACGGTCAGCGTGGCGTACGAGGCGACCCGCTCCTTCAGGTGCTCGAGGTTCACGACCGACGGCGAGTCCGTGGGCAGCAACTCGATGAAGTCGCTGCGCAGGTCCAGGCGCGACGCGAAGAAGAGGCAGACCCAGAAGACGACCGTGCCGGCCCCGAGGACCCACCACGTCCGCCGGACCGAGAAGGCGACCCACCGCTCGATGAGACGCCCCGGTCCTCCCGCGAGGCCCTTCACCCCTCACTCCTGCCCGCCCGGCGCCTCAAGTCCCCTGCCGCTTCCACGCCGCGATGAACGCCGCGAGCGACCGCGCGGAGGTCCACGGGGGGTCGCGGCGCCACGGGACGCAAGTATAGGGGCATGTTTGCGCGGTGTCACGTTGCAGGCGCTTCCAACGCACCCCCCCGCCGTGTACAATGCAGGTCGGGAACACGACGAAAGGGGCGACCATGCCGCGCGTGCTGCCTTGGGTCCTGTCCGCGGGGATGATCGGGGTTCTCGCGGCCGGCGCGCACTGCCAGAGCCGGGCCGCTCAAGACGCCTTCTACACGATCGACACCCCGAAGGTCACGCTGGCCCCGGGGGCGGAAGGTCGGGTCCGCATCCGCTTCGTGGCCCGCGAGGGCTATCACTGGAACGAGGAGTTCCCGGCCCGCCTCGAGGTCACCGAGGCCCCGGGCCTCGAGGTCTCGAAGACTCGGTACACCTCGGCTTCCGGGGATTTCCGGGTCGAGTCCGGGGTCGGCGTCCTGGAGGTCCCCGTCCAGGTGGCCCCCGGCGGACCGCCTTCCCGCGTGGTCCGGGCCCGGGCGGACTTCTCGGTCTGCAACGACAAGGAGTGCCGGATCTTCAAGGGGGTCCGGCTGGAGGTGCCGGTGGATGTCCGCTGACGACGCCCGCCTGGACCCGTCCTCCTTCCTGCGCGACCTCTCGGAGAACGTCCGCCAGGACTTCCTGCTGAAGAAGCGCGTCCTGTCCTTCGAGGAATACCTCCACCTCGTCCTGGCCAACCCCCGCGTCCATGCCCGCAACGCGGCGCAGTACCTCGTGGACTGCTTCCGCCACTTCGGCCGGGAGGGCGACCGGTTCCAGCTCTTCGATGTCCCCTTCGAGGACGGCCAGGACCGCCTGGTCGGGCAGGAGGCGGGCCAGCAGGACATCTTCCGCATCCTGTCGAAGTTCGCGAAGCAGGGGAAGGTGGACCACCTGATCCTGCTGCACGGCCCCAACGGGAGCGCCAAGAGCACGCTCATCGCGTGCATCCAGCGCGCGCTCGAGTTCTATTCCTCGACCGACGAGGGCGCCCTCTACCGCTTCAACTGGGTCTTCCCGACGGAACGCATCGAGAAGAAGGGCCTGGGATTCGGCGGGGCCGAGCGGCCGACCCCCCGGTCGTACGCGTATCTCGACGAGTCGGAGATCGAGACGAAGATCCAGACCGAGTTCAAGGACCACCCCCTCTACCTGATCCCCAAGCGGCAACGGCGCGCGCTGCTGGAACGGCTCCTCGCGGGCCAGGACTTCACCCTGTCCGAGACGATCCTGGACGGGGACCTGTCGCCCATGGGACGCCTCATCTTCGATTCGCTCCTGACGTCCTACAACGGCGACCTGGAGCGCGTCTTCCAGCATGTCCAGGTCGAGCGGTTCTTCCTGTCGCGGCGCTTCCGGCGGGGGCTCGTGACCATCGAGCCCCAGTTGCAGGTGGACGCGGGCCTGCGCCAGATCACCCTGAACCGGTCGCTCGAGTCCCTGCCCAAGGTCCTCCAGAACATGACCCTGTTCGAGCCGTTCGGAGACCTCGTGGACGCCAATCGGGGGATGGTCGAGTTCAACGACCTCCTCAAGAAGCCCATCGAGGCGTTCAAGTACCTGCTCGCGACCTGCGAGAAGAGCACGGTCACCCTCCCGTCGGCGATCCTCCACCTGGACACGGTCTTCATCGCGTCTTCGAACGACCGGTATCTCGAGGCCTTCAAGCAGATCCCCGACTGGCCGTCCTTCAAGGGCCGCATCGAACTCGTGCGCATCCCGTACCTGCTCGATTACGGGAAGGAGGCCGACATCTACCGGTCCCAGGTGCGGCCCGAGGCCGCGGGAAAGCACATCGCGCCCCACACGTTCGCCTGCACGGGACTGTTCGCGGTCTTGACGCGCCTGCGCGCGCCCGCCGCCGTGGGCCTGGAGGCGCGTGTCCGGGGGGCGGTCGAACGCCTGAGCCCGATCGAGAAGGCGGACCTCTATGCCCTCGGCCGCGCCCCGGACTGGGCCCCGCTCGAGGTCGCCCTGGAACTCCTCGCGGCGCGCCAGGCCCTGCGAGACGAGGCGGCGGCGCGCTCGCCGTACGAGGGCGAGGTCGGGGCCTCCCCGCGCGAGATCAAGGCCATCCTGTTCAACGCGGCCCTGAACCCCGACTTCGCGTGCCTCTCGCCCCTGGCCGTGTTCGCGGGGCTCGAGGACCTGTTGAAGGACCGCTCCCTGTACGAGTTCCTCCGCGTCGATCCCGAGGGGGACTTCCGGAACCCCCCGAAACTGGTCGAGGCCGTGCGGGGGCGCTACCTCGACTGGGCCGACGACGACGTGCGGCAGGCCATGGGTCTGGCCGGCGAGAGCCAGTACGAGGACCTCCTCGCCCGGTACGCGCTGCACGCGAACCAGGTCCTGAAGGGCGAGAAGGTCCGCAATCCCCTGACCGGACGCCTCGAGGAACCGGACACGAAGTTCCTGGACGAGATGGAGGCGACGCTCGGGGTGCGGGACCGGGCCACGGCCTTCCGCCGGGAGTTCATGGGGACCATCGGGGCGTGGTCGCTCGACCACTCCGGGGAGCCCGTGCCCTACGGGAGGCTGTTCCGGTCCTACGCGGAGACCCTCAGGGAATCCTTCTACAAGAAACACGCCGGCACGATCCGGCGCCTGGGACGTCTGGCCTTGCAGGTCCTGGGCGGCGAGACCCCGGTCCTGACCACCCAGGAGCGCGCCCGCATCGAGGACGTCCTGCGCTCCCTGCGCGGTCGGGGCTACTGCGAACGCTGCGCCGCCGAGGTCCTCCAGCACGTCCTCCGCCACCGGTATCCGGAATCCTGACCGGGATCAGGCGAGCGTCCCGAGGAACACGACGGCCGGGGCCAGGCGAATGCCCTCCG
>DYKK01000237.1 GCA_020722625.1 Anaeromyxobacter dehalogenans | reverse complement strand
GGCCACGCCGGACCGCGGCGGGCCCGGCCTTCCGGCCGTCGCCGGTGCGTCCGGAGGACCCCTCCAGGCGGTTCCGGGCCGGCGGACCACGGAGGTCGGGACGGACCTCGCGGCGGACGTCCTGGGGTTCGTGCGCCTGAGGTCCGGAGTCCCCATGGGGACTGCGGGCACCCGGAAAGCGCCCGGAGAGGTCCGCGAACCTGAGTCGGTTTCGACGACCCTTCGCATCGGCGGTCTGCAACGCGGTCGGTTCGCGGCTCCAGGCGGGCTGCTTCGGACCGTGGACCTGGCACGGGCCGGGGAGATTCGCTTCGCGGCCGGGGGCGGGCCGGAATGGCCCGAGATCGGGACGACGGCGTGGAGCGCGGGACCGGCCGAAACGATGGCCCCGCGGCCGTTCGTTCCCGTGTCGGCAGGGAGTCCGTCCGCGGGATCCCCGAGACTTGCGGGGGAACTCGGGCTCGCGTCGGGTCCGGGGTTGAACGATCGACCAGGGTACGTTTCCGGCGGGGCCCGGCGCGGTGCGTTCGCGCCCGGCGGGCCGTTCGAGGAGCGGCTCCCGGCGGGCCTTCACGCGTCCGACCTTGCCCTGGAGAGCCCGGGGGCCGCCTTCCTGTCGTTCCCCCGTCACCGCACGGGCGAATCCGAAGCCCCGGCCGTGTTCCCCGAGCACGTCGCACCAGGGCGCGAGGTCGTGCCGTCGGAGTCCCGGACCACGAGGTCGGGACGCGGGTCCCGGCCGGTCGCGGCGCGGGAGGCGGAATCGCGGCGGGCGACCCCCGAGGGGTTCGTGGCCCGGGCCACCTTCACGCCACGGCGCGCGGGGGTGGAGGCCCCGTGGTTCGCGCGGCCCGCGCAGCCGGTGCCGGTCTTCGGGCGGTCCCTGTGGTCCGCCTCGATGGGACCCGCCTGGCCCGGGGAGCCCGCGGCGGTGGGTGCCCGATCGCAGGCCGACTCGATGATTGCGCCGGACGCCGCGATGATCGGCGTGCCGCCCCTCGTTGCATTGCGTCCTGGAGCCGCGACCTCCGAGTCGCGGCGGCCCCGCGACCTCCGAGTCGCGGCCGGTGCGGACCAGGAAGAGCGTGGCCTCGCTGGATGGGCCGGTTCGCCGCTCCTCGCCCTCGGGGCGAACCTCGCGCGCAGGGTGGCCGCTGCCGAACCGGCCGGGTGGCGTGGGGCACCCTGGGTCCCGGACCTCGCGCCAGCGGCGGAGGGCGCGATGCGCGTCGGGCCGCGATGGCTGGACCTCCCGGACCGGACCGTGCTGGGCCTCCCGGGCGCCCCGGGGCCGGGGCGGGCCGGCGAGGGGGACGCGGGTCCAGTGCGGACCGGCGCGGCGAGGGTCTTCCCGGAACGGAGCGTGGCGCGTTCCCCGGCGCGGGATGTCGAGTCCGGCGAGGTCCGGATCGCCTCCTTCGCGCCGAGACGCGCGGGGGTGGTTGCGGAGCCCGGCCTTCCGCCCGAGGAGGTCGCGGCGGACGACGTGCTCGTGGCCCTGGGGATGAAGACCGGCCCCGCGGGCGGAACGCTTCCGATTGCGGCGTCCCTGGTCGTGCCCCCGTGGACCGGATTGACGGCCGAAGGCCGGCGCATCGCCGTCCCGGAGCCCGGGACGGCCCGCCTGGAAGGCGGGTTCGGGCCCTGGCCGTTCCCTTGGGTCGAGGAACGGGCGTTCCTCGCGTTTCCGGGGGCGACCGCGGTCCGGGGCGCCGCGGCGGCGGAGACGGCCTTGGTGCGGACGCCCGGACTGCGTCCGTCCTCCACGCGGTGGGGTCGGTCGCGCCCGGGGGGCGTCCGGCCGTCCACGCGAGGGAGAGTCCATCGGGTCCCGGCCGTGCCCGCGGCCGTGACGGCCGGGCCGATGCTCCCGGGTGTCGCGGAGCCGGGGCGGTACGGGACCACGCCGCTCGCGCGCCTGATGGCGCTCGGGACCGGGGACGCCTGGACCGCCCGGGGTCGGACGGAGACGGCGGGTCTCCAGGGCGCCGCGGAGGCCGGGGAGTGGATGCTCGACGGCCTGGTTCGCCTGGGCATCCGAGGGGGTGGCGTGCCCTCGGCGGTGTCACGGATTCCCGGCGGGCCGGGTGCGAATGAACTCGCGGAAGCCGCGACCTCCGCGCCACGGGCGGATGTCATGGTTCGACCCGGGGCCGCGGCCTCCGGGTCGCGGCGGCTCCGTGACCTCCCTGGTCGACCGGCGGTGCCACCGGCACAGTTGCTTCTCGCGGCGGGCGAGCGCTACGGAGGAACACTCGTCACTCGCGCCCTCGCCTTCGGCGCAGGGTCGAGGCCGGGGACGCCTGACGGGGCGAGTACGAGCGTCGAGCGAGCCCCGGCCGGGTCCCACGCGGAAGAGGCGACGTCCTGGGGATTCGCCGGGGACGTGGAAGAGGTCTTCCTGCGGTTCCCGTGGGCCGAGAGGCTCGGCATCCGACTGGATCAGGCGATCCGTCCGGCCCTGACACAGGTTTCCCGCGGGGACATCCGGAGGGCGGGGACCGTGGAACGCCCGACCGGGGCGATCGGCGCCGCCGCCGGACCGTTTGTGGCGCGGCCGGGTGAACGCGCCCTCCGGGCCGCGGCGGGGTCCTCTCGGCCGGGGAGTACTCGCTGGGGCGGGCCGGACGTGGCCGTCGAGGACGAGACGCCCTTCCTGGTCCTGGCCCGGCCGCCGGAACGGGGGGTGGAGGGGCGCGAGGCGGCGGGATGGCCCGGGTCCCGTGGAGGCACGAGCGTGCTCCCGGCCGGCGCGATGTGGTTCATCCAGCGGACGCTCGGGCGGGCCCTGCGCGGCTTGCCCCCGGAGGCGTGGGGCGAGGCGGGTCCGGAGGCGGTGGAATCGGGCCTGGTCCCGGCGGACCTGGCCGGGCTGCTCGGGATCGTCCCGGCGAAGACCCGGGAGGCGCGGGCGGAGACGGCGGGGGCCGGGCGCCGGCCGGAGCGGGCGGACGGGGCCGTCGGGGACCTGGTCTTTCCACCCGGGACCGGCGCGACGGCCGGGGAGCCTCGGAGCGTGAGGCCCGAGCGGGTCGAGGCCCGGACCCCGGGGTTGCCCGAGGAGCCCGTCACCCTGGAGATGTCGCTCGGGGAGCCGGGCACCGCGGGCCCGGTGGTGGGACCGGGGACGGTGCCGTCGCTGAGCGGGTTGATCCGGGCCGGCGAGACGGCCAGCCCGGCGCTGGGCGGCCTGCCCCTGGTGACCCCGGCGGTGTCCGCGGTGGCGAGCCAGGCGATGATGTCGCGCCGGGGCGAGGGCCCTGCGGCGCGCCCGACCCGGACCCCGGACGCGCAGGCCCCGGCGGGCGGGTCCCAGGCGGCGGGTTCGCAGCCGATAGACCTGGACGTCCTGGCCATGGAGATGGCCGAGCGCATCTTGAGACGGATGAAACGAGACAAGGAAAGGAGAGGCCACCATGATTAGCAGCCTTCCCAAGGTGGCAGGAGGCGGGAAGATGGAAAAGGCCCTCCTGCGCGTGGTGGACGGCGGTTGGCGCGGGGGATTCATGGACCTGGAGTTCCTGTACAACCCCGAGACGGTCACCGTCGAGAAGGCCTCCGAGTTCAAGGAGCACCAGACCCAGGGCTCGGACTCGGGCGAGAAGGAGTGGACGCACGGCGTCTCGCGCTCGCTGAAGGTGGCCTCCGTCTATTTCGACACGTACGAGACGAAGGAGAACGTCCGGGTCCGGTACGTGGACAAGATCGAGCGTCTGGTCCACTACGACGAGGGACTGCACCGCCCGCCGCGGGTCGTGTTCGTCTGGGGCCAGTTCATGGCCGAAAACGACCCCTACAACTCGTGCAAGTGGTACGTCAAGAAGGTCAACATCCAGTACGTGATGTTTCTGAACGACGGGACCCCGGTGCGGGCCAAGGTGGACTTCGAACTGATCGAGGCGACCACCATCGGCGACCACCAGATGCACCGGGGCAAGCAGTCCCCGGACCACGCAAAGGTCTATACGGTGCAGCGGGGAGACACGCTCCAGAACATCGCGTGGCGCGAATACGACGACCCGGCCGAGTGGCGCCGGATCGCGGAGGTGAACGCCATTGACGACCCCATGGCCCTGGAACCCGGCACCCGGTTGCTGGTGCCGCCGATCCTGAAGTGACGAGGTCGCGCGCGTCGAGGGGGTGGGTCCCATGCCGGACGACTACAAGGGAGTCAGCGCCTGCATCCTGAAACTGGACGGCCAGACCGCGATCCAGGCATCGAGCGGGCAGGGGGGCGGCGGAGGGGGCGCGCCGCAGGGGGGCTGGTTCTTGGAATCGGTCCAGGTGGACAAGCAGCACGACTGTCCGGACATGTTCACGGTGGAACTCGACATCCGGTCCGGTGCCGAGATCCAGGTCCTGGACGACCTGAAGGAGGGGCAGGAGGTCGAGATCCTGATGGGGCCGATGGGCCAGGAGAAGCCGGTGTTCAAGGGCGAGATCCATTACATCGAGCCCCACTTCCGCCACCGGGGGAAGTCCACCGTGAGCGTGGGCGGGTACGACAAGACGCACCGCCTGACCCGGGGCACGTCCTCGCGGACATGGGGGGACGGGATCCAGTCCCAGGAGCTGAAGGCCTTGACGATGCAGGACGTGATTGACAAGGCCGGGGCTTCCAGCGGGGCCTCGGACGGGCTCAGCGCGAACCAGGTCAAGAAATCGAAGGGACCCAAGGTGGCCTACGTCCCCCAGTTGAACGTGTCCGACTACCAGATGGTGCGGTCCATGCAGACCGACCTGGACGCAACCCAGGTCGCCGGGAGCCCGGTCGTGGTCCTGGTGCGCGAGGCGGCCCACTCGGACGGCGAGGTCGTGGTCCATGAGGCGCGCTTCTCGCTCTCGACGGTCAACCAGGTCTCGAAGGTCGAGGTTCGCGGCTGGGACCCGAAGGCCAAGAAGGCCATCGTGGGCGCGGCCACGGCCTCGAAGCACACGTTCGGCGGGACCCCGGGACACGAGGCCACGGGCAAGGCCCTGTACGGCAACGCCTCGGACGGCAAGGTCCTGACCATTGTGGACCGCCCCGTGGACAGCAAGGAAGAGGCCGAGATTATCGCCAAGGCCATCTTCGACAAGCTCGCCATGGACTTCGTGACGGCCGAGGTGGACTTCCACGGGGACCCGCGCATCAAGCCCGGGGACCTCGTGGAACTCAAACAGTTCGGGAAGCGCTTCTCGGGCAAGTACCTGGTCCGCCGCGTCACCCACCTGATGATGCCGCGCAGCCTGCCCTTCACCACGCGCATCCACATCGCCCGCTCCGACATCGGGTCGTGACGAGCCTCGACGAGGACGGTACCCGAATCCGCCGTCAATTTCCGCAAGTCTTCGAATAAGCATGAAATCTGCGTCGTCTCATTTCACCACCCTGGGGCCGCGACT
>DYKK01000236.1 GCA_020722625.1 Anaeromyxobacter dehalogenans | reverse complement strand
ATCTATCGGACGTGCCACCGGCACGTCCTCCCCAGCGCTCCGCGCTGGGAGATGGAGCCCCGCGCTCGCCTCCGGCTTGCTCCAGCGGGCCGCCCGCTGGGCGGCCTCTGGATGACGCCATGCCCACCGTTCATTCTCCGCGGGTGCAAGCAACCGTGCATGGCGTCATCCCCCGCACGGGACGCAGGCGGAAGGGTACTACAGGACCCCCGGGCGATCCAACTCGTCCTGGTCGCCGCCGCGATTTCGCCGCCGCACTTCTACGAAGAAACTCGACGCGAACCTGGATCCGAGGCTGCTTGGACAGGTTCAGAAACAGGATCAGAGGGCAGGTTCAGAGACAGTGGCAGTGTCACGTTGGTCGCGATGGAGCGAGCCATGACGACGGATTCTGGACTCGTCCCCGGGCTTGACGAACCCCATCGTTTCCACGAATATCGCGCGGGTTTTTTTGTTTCAACAGTCCGACCCCGGCAACGGGGAACCGAATCGGAGGAAGGATGATGCAGCGAGGATGGCTCGGTTCCGTGGCGTGCCTCGTCGGCCTGCTGGTCGCGGCGCCGGCATCGGCCCAGGTCAAGATCGGGGTGGTGGACCTCCAGCGCGCCCTCCAGTCCGTCAACGACGGCAAGAAGGCCAAGGGGAAACTCGAGAAGGAGGTCCAGAAGCGCCAGAAGGACTTCGACCGGATGCAGGACGACCTGAAGAAACTGAAGGACGAACTGGAACAGAAGATCGCGGTGATGACCGAGGACGTGAAGCGGCAGAAACTCCAGGACTACCAGCGGCGGTTGATGGAGGTCCAGGATTACTACCTGAACAACCAGCGCGAACTCGCCGAGATGGAGCAGAACCTGACGCGGCCGATCTTCGAACGCTTCCACCGCATCCTCCAGGAGATCGGGGCGAAGGAGAAGTTCACGCTGATCGTGGACCGGCAGGCCGTGGTCTTTTCCGACGCCGGGACCGACCTGACCGAGCGCCTGATCCAGGAATACAACGCCGGGAAGGGCAAGTGAGCCCCTTCGGACGCCTCCGCTGGTCCTCGACGCCCCACCGGATCGCGTGGTCCCGGTTCACGCCCGGGGTCACCCTGATCCTGATCCTGAACGTGGCCGTGCACCTCGCGTTCTTCGGGATCCGGCTGGCCGACCGCGAGTCCTTCGAGTCCCTGTTTCTGGGCGCGGCCCTGATCCCGGACCGCCTGGTGACCGGCGAGGTCTGGCGGATCGTGACCATGATGTTCGTCCACGACCCCGGGAGCGTGTTTCACCTGCTGATGAACATGCTCCTCCTGTACTCGCTCGGCCCGTGGGTCGAGCGGGCCATGACGCTGCGTCCGTTTCTGGCCCTGTACCTCGTGGCGGGCGTCTCGGGGTCCCTCCTGTATTCCGCGTGGGCGTTCGTCTTCTCGGACCCGGCGAGCCCGGCCATCGGGGCGTCCGGGGCCGTGCTCGGGGTCATGGCCGCCTTCTCGCTCCTCTTCCCGGATGCGCAGTTGCGCCTGTGGTTCCTCGCGCCCCTGCGCGGGAGGTCGCTGATCGTCGTGGCCCTCGCCATTGACGTGATCGCGTGGCTCTCGGACCCCCACATCGCGATCGCGGCCCACGCCGGGGGCATCCTGGGCGCCTTCGCCTTGCTCCGGCGTCCGTGGCGACGCGCCTGGCGCCAGAGGTTTCGATGGCGGATCGAGCGGCTTCTTCGCGGGGCTCGCTGAGCCGCGGCGCCCCGGTGGTCGTCGCCGCCGCGGCCGTCCTCTCGGGCCTGCCCGTTCTGTTCAACGAGTTCGCCTGGGACGACACCTACCTGGTGACCGACAACCCGGCCATCCGCGACCTCTCGAACGCGCCCGACATCCTGGCCCGCCCGTGGGCCTCCGGGGTGGGATACGCGCTCGGAGACGTGCAGAACCGGCCGTACTACCGGCCCCTCGCCCTGCTGAGCATGGCGGTGGACCACGCGCTGGCCGGGGGACCGGACCCCCGCGTGTTCCACGCGACGAACCTCGGCATCCACGTCCTGGCCGCGGTCTTCCTGCTCCTGTGGCTTCGCCGGACCTGGCCGCAAGACGCGGAGGCCCGGCCCGGGGCCGAAGAACGGGAGGGCGGGGGCTCGGGAAGCCTTCCCACGGTCATCGCCGTGCTGTGGGCGGTCCACCCGGTCCACACCGAGGCCGTGGCGCTCGTGACCTACCGGACCTCGCTCCTCGCGGGCCTGTTCACGTTCGCGGGCCTGTGGGTTCTGGCCCGCTCCGGGGGGGAAGGGCGGCCCGCCTGGCCCCGCGTCGCGGGCGGGCTCCTGTGCTTCGCCCTGGGCCTCCTGTCGAAGGAGACGATGCTGGTCTTCCCGGCCCTCCTGTTGCTCGCGGACCTCATGGCCGGCTCCCGGGGCCTCCTGACGAGTTGGAAGCGCGTCTATCTGCCGCTGGCCCTGCTCGCGGTCGCGTGGTGGGCGTGGCGGTCCCACGTCACCGCCGGCGGGGTCTACGACTGGTTCGAGGGGCTGGCGCCGTGGCAGAAGGCCCTGATGGTCCCCCGCGTCTTCTTCCTGTACGTGCGGCTCTCCCTGCTGCCCTACCCTCTCTGCCCCTTCTACGACTGGGACATCCTGGGCGTCCCCGCGGGCCTCCTCGAGCCGGACATCCTCGCGGGGGTCGTGCTCCTGGTCGGGGTCGTCGCGGGGTCCGTCCTGCTGCGACGGCGGATGCCGGACGTCGCCTTCGGGTTCGCGTTCTTCCTGGTGGCGCTGCTCCCCGTGTCGCACCTCGTCCCCTTCTTCGACGCCGCGGGCGAGCGCTTCCTGTACGTCCCCCTGGCCGGGATGCTGATCGCCGGGGTCGGGCTGGTCCGTGGGGCGGTGAGCACCCTCGCAACGCGCATGTCTCCGGTTCGCCTCGCCATGGTGAGGCGCGTCTCTCTGGTCACCGTCCTCGCTCTTTTTTCTACATTGACAATCATCCGTCATACTGAATGGCGCGACAGCGAGACGATCCTCAAGGTAACTCGCCGCGACTTCCCGTACTCGGTCTCCGCGAACCTGGGGCTCGGGCGGCTGCTCCTCGAGCAGGACCGCTTCGCCGAGGCGGTCGTGCCCCTGGGGGACGTGGTCCGCCTGTCGCCGCGCCTGTCGGTGGGGTTCGGGCTCCTGGCCGCGGCCCAGGCCCTGTCCGGCGACATCCACGCCGCCCGAGACACCCTGACCCGCGCGCCCCTCCCGGAGCCGCGCCTCCCGTCCGCGGCGCAGGTCGCCCGGGGGGAGTTGCTCCGGCGCGGGGCCGTGGACACGGTCCGGCGCGTGGGGTTGTGACCATGCTAGTCTTCCACCGCCCGATGGAGGGTGCATGAAGGTCCTCGGATTGAACTTCAGCAACGACGCGGCGGCGGCCCTGGTCGTGGACGGGCGGGTGGTGATGGCCGTCCAGGAGGAGCGCTTCCGCCGGGTCAAGCACTACGCCGGGTTCCCGGCGATGGCGATGGACGCCTGCCTGCGCGCGGGCGGCGTGACCCTGGCCGACCTAGACGCGGTCGCCTTCTTCTGGAACCCGGCCATCCACGCGGCCACGCACCAGTGGCGCCTGTCGGCCACGCCGCGCCATCACCTGGAGTTCCTCTACGACGTCCCGAACCACCTGCTCCCGGCCCTGGGACCCACACCCGAGGCCATGGAGCAGGTCTTTCATCTCGGAGGCGGCCGCCGCCTTCGCATCTTCTACGTCACCCACCACCTCGCCCACGCGGCCGCGGCCCTGTTCGGTTCGCCGCACCGCGAGGCCGCGATCCTGACCGTGGACGGGTACGGGGAACGGGACGCAAGCGTGATCTGGCGCGGGTCCGGGACACGCCTGGAACGCCTGTGGACGCGCGAGTTCCCCCATTCCCTGGGGTCGTTCTACGCGGCCTTCACGCAGTACCTGGGGTTCAAGCCGAACTCGGGCGAGGGCAAGATGATGGGGCTCGCGTCCTACGGCCGGCCCCGCTACGCGGACGAGGTCCGCCGCATGTTGCGCGTCAGCGACGACGGCTACGAACTGGACCTGTCGTACTTCTCGTTCTACCTGGAACGGCCCACGCGCTACTCCGACCGCCTCGTCGAGGTCCTGGGAGAGCCGCGCGAACCGGAAGGGCCGATCACTGAGCGCCACCAGGACATCGCCGCGAGCGCGCAGGACGTGTTCGAGGAGGCCGTCCTGCGCCTTGCGCGCATCGCACGCGAGCGCACCGGGCTCGACACCCTCTGCATGTCCGGCGGCGTCACGCTCAACTGCTCCGCCAACGGGCGCCTGATTCGATCGGGCATCTTCGACCGGACCTTCTTTCAGCCGGCGGCGAGCGATGCGGGGTCGGCGGTGGGCGCGGCCCTCTGGGTGGAATACGTGGCCGGCGGACGCCCGCGCGACAACCCCGAGATGCTCCTCGAGTACCTCGGCCCGTCCCACTCGGACGACGAGATCCGGACGACGCTCGAACGAGGCGGCCTCCCGTTCCACGCCCCCGAGGACCCGGTCGGCGCGGCCGCGCGCCTCCTGGCCCGCGGGCTCGTGGGGAGCGTCTTCCACGGCGCCGCGGAGTTCGGGCCCCGCGCCCTCGGGCACCGCAGTACCCTCGCGGACCCCCGCGACCCGCGCATGAAGGACCACCTCAACGCCCGGGTCAAGTTCCGGGAGGCCTTCCGCCCGTATGCCCCGTCGGTCCTCGCCGAGCACGCCCCCCTCTATTTCGAGGGGTGCGAGTTCTCGCCTTTCATGCTGCGGGTCTTCCCGACGCGTCCCGAGCGGCTCTCCGAGGCCGGCGCCGTCACCCACGTGGACGGCGGGGCCCGGGTCCAGACCGTCTCGCGCGAGCACGAACCGCGCTACCACGCCCTGATCGAGGCCTTCCACCGCGAGACGGGCACCCCCCTGGTCCTGAACACCTCCTTCAACGTCCGCGGGGAGCCCATCGTCAACTCCCCGGCGGACGCCGTGAAGTGCTACCTGACCACCGGGATGGACTTCCTTCTGCTGGGGGACCTCCTGCTCGTCAAGGACGAGAAGGTCCTGTAGCGTGTGGTCCCGCGACACCGAGAATCCACCCACGCCGACGCCCCCGGCAGGAAGGCTTCCCTCAACGCTGCGGATCCCGGAACCCGGATGCCGGAAAGGACAGGGGCAGGAACAGCGACAGGGGGCAGGGTCAGTGGACAGGTTCAGGTTCAGTGACAGGGGACAGTGGCAGTGTCAGTGACAGTGTCCGGACCACGTTGGACGCGATAAACGGCGCGTGACGACGGAGCCACGTTCACCGCGACGCCGGACCCCGGACCCCGGATCCCGGAACCCGGATCCCGGTTGCAGTGACAGGGGACAGTGTCAGTGACAGTGTCCGGACCACGCTGGACGCGGGGGCGGCGCATGACGGAGCCGCGTTCACCGCGACGCCGGA
>DYKK01000235.1 GCA_020722625.1 Anaeromyxobacter dehalogenans | reverse complement strand
TTGTCGTCACTGCCCGTCCCCCGCGTCCAACGCGGCCCTGACACTGTCACTGACACTGTCACTGCCACTGCCACTGCCCACTGTCACCGCCCCTGCCTCTGTTCCTGCCCCTGCCACTCCGTCGTTCTACGCCCCCTGGCTGCGCGGCGGGATCTCGCGGCGGATTCAGAAGTCCGTCGTGTCGTTGGCACCGGGGGAGAACCGCCGTGATAATAGGACGGTCGGTCCGGGGAACGTCCCGGGCCCCCGGGGGTGACGGGTCCATGGACTTGCTGGACATCGCCGTGATCGCGGGCGTCGTGCTCGCCGCGATCGGCGTGTTCTACCTGGTCGTGCGCATCGCCGCGGCCCGCGCCGACCGCCGCGAGGATGGGAGTCGGGCCCACAAGGCCAGCCGGCTGATCTCCCAGGGCCAGCACGGCCAGGCCGTGGCGACCCTGCTGGCGTCGGGGCGATTGCGCGAGGCCCAGGACCTCCTCGTGTCGAACGGGGACTTCAAGGGGGCGGCCCGGGTGGCCCTGCGGATGCAGGAACCCGTGCGGGCCGGGGAACTCTTCGAGCGGGCGGGGGACCTCGAGGCCGCGGCCCTGGCGTTCCTGAAGATCCCGGACTTCCGCCGTGCGGCCGAGTGCTTCGCGCGCGCGGGAAACCACGAGAAGGCCGCGGAGGTCTATGTCCAGATCGGGGACCTGTGGGCCGCGGCGGAAGAGATGGTCGCGATGGGCCGCCGGAAGCAGGCCGCGACGCTCCACCGGCAGCTGGGGAACGACATCCTCGCGGACCGGCTGACCGGAGAGGCCTTGCGTGACGAGGGGGACGTCGCAGGAGCGGCGGAGGCGTTCCTCCAGGCGGGCGAACTCGAGGCGGCGGCGGAGTGCCTGGCCCAGGCCGGGTCCATCCGCGAGTCGGCGGAGGTGTACCAGAAGGCGGGGAGGCCGGACCTGGCCGCGCAGGTCCTGGAGCGGAGCGGGGCGACCTCCGAGGCGGCCGCCATGTATGAGGAGGCGGGGGACCACGCCTCCGCGGCGCGCCTGTATCAGAAGGTCCGCGACCCGGGTGGCGAGATCCAGGCCCTGGTCGCGGCCGGGGAGTTCCTGGCCGCCGGGCACCTCGCGTACAAACTAGGGCACAAGGATCGGGCCGAGGAGATCCTGAAACTCGCGGCCCCGGCGGACCGGGGGTACGCGAGGGCCTGCCTGCTGCTGGGCCGCATCCTCGAGGAGACGGGGCGGATCGAGGAGGGGCTCAAGTACTACGCGCTGTTCGTGGAGCGGGCGGACCCGACGCCGAAGACCCGTTCAGCGTTCGAGTACCTCGCGGGCGTGTTCGAACGCGAGCACGTCCCGGACGTGGCGATCCGGTGCCTCCGCAAGCTGGAGCAGGCCGGACTCCTCCAGACCGACCACCACGCGTCGCTGCGCCGCCTCGCGGACCGGATGGCCGGCACGGGGTCTACGGCCGAGACGACCCAGGCCGCGCCTGGCCAGGCCCCCGTGGACCCGAGGATCGGGGTCCCGCCGCAACTGTCGGACCGGTATTCGGTCCTGTCACGGCTCGGGGAAGGGGGAACGGCGGTCGTGGTGCTCGCGCACGACCGACTCCTGCGCCGCAACGTGGTCCTGAAGGTCCTGTCGAACCCGAGCCTCCCGGGGGAACTGGCCGAGGAGTACTTCATGCGCGAGGCCCAGATCGTGGCCGGGATGTCCCACCCGAACATCGTCACGGTCTTCGACGTCGGGAACGCGGCGGGGCGGATGTACATCGTCATGGAGTACATCGAGGGCCGGTCCCTCGACCAGGTCATCGAGGGGCAGTCATCGCAGGGGCTGCCGCTGCCCCAGGTGACCGGGATCGCGTCGCAACTCGCCGAGGCCCTCGCGTACGCCCACGCACGCAACGTCATTCACCGGGACCTCAAGCCCGGCAACGTCATGATCCTCCCGGACGGCCATGTCAAGCTGATGGATTTCGGGATGGCGAAGGCCCTGGAGGTCCACCGGGACCGCTCGCTGTATATCTGCGGGACGCCCGACTACATGTCCCCGGAGCAGGAGGCGGGGGAGGACCTGACCGCGGCCACGGACATCTACTCCTTCGGGCTCCTGTTGCTGGAGGCGCTCCTCGGGTCGCTTCCGACCGCGATGACCGCGGCCGCGGCCCGGGAGAAGCGCCTTCAGGCCCTCGACCGGAGCGACCTCCCCGAGGGCGTCAAGGACGTTCTGCGCGCGTGCCTCGAGCTCGATCCGTCCGCCCGCCCCGCGTCGGCCCGGATGGTGGCCGAGGCCCTGGCACGCGCGGCCTCCCGGTGAACGGGGCCTGGATCATGGCAAGGACGGGAGTTGCTCGTCCTTGAATTCCATGGTCTTCGAGAATGGCCCCAGTTTTCCCCGGATCCCGACGACGCCCGGCCTGGTCCGCTCGATGGACACGATGGAGGCCGACCCGCGCCGGATGCCCGTGAGTCCGGAGAAGGCGCCCTTCTGGATCGTCCCGGAGATCGTCTTGTCGAAGGACACCGTGTTCTCTGCGTCGAATTGCCGCGAGAAGGCGTTTTTCAACTGGATGACCAGGGCGCCCGTGGCCTGGTCGTACGAGAAGTCCGCGACGTTCTCGGGCACCAGCTTGTCCGGCAGGTCCATCTCGCGGAACAGTTTCTTGAGTTCGGCGACCGGTTCCTTCTGAGGCGCGGCCACCTGGTTGAGCCTCGGGGCCTCGCGGGCCGACACGGCCTTGCTCTGGGCCGCGTAGCCTCCCGCCGCCTTCAACTGCTCCTTCTTCTTGGCCTTCGGGGCCTCGACCGGCTCCTTCTCGAGGGCCTTCTTGGCCTTCTGGTCCTGGACGGTCTTGGCGGGTTCCTTCTCGATGTACATTGGTTGTCCCTCCGTGAAGTCCGAAAACAATCCTACCGGGGCCGCGAGGGGGCGTCAATCCCGAAGTGTCATCCCGGGGGAGGGGCGAGGAGGTCGGGACGGGTCTCCAGCAGGCGGTCAATCCGGCGGACGACTTCCGCCATCTGCGCCCGGGTCCCGACCGTGATGCGGACGTACCCTTCGAAGCCCCGGATGTGGCTGCGGTCCCTCACGAACACCCCCACCGTCTCGAGGGCTCGGACCAGACCCGCCGGGTCGGCCACCCGCACGAGGGCGAAGTTCGCGCGGGTCGAGCGCGCCTCGGCCCCTCGTGCGCGCAGGGCGGCGACCAGGGCCTCCCGGGCCGCGCGGACCTCGGCGACGTAGGTTTCCCGGAACTCCCGGTCCTGGAGGGCCGCCAGGGCCGCGACCTGCCCCACCGCGTTGACGCTCTTCGGGTTGTGCAGTTTCAGGAGTTCCCGCATCACGCCCTCCCCGGCCAGGAGGTACCCGACGCGCAGGCCCGCGATCGAGAAACACTTGCTGAAGGTGCGCGTGACGACCAGGTTGGGGAGCGTCCGGACCAGGGGGGCGCAGGTCTCGCCGCAGAACTCGTGATAGGCCTCGTCCACGATGACCAGTGTCGAGGGGAAGGTCCGGCAGAGGCGGGCCACGTCCTCGGCGGGCGTGACCACGCCGGTGGGGTTGTTCGGGCTCGCGAGGTACAGGAGTTGCGTGGTCGTCCGGAGTCGGTCGAGCAGGGCGCCGGTCGGGACCGCGAAGGGGCTCGCGGCCTGGACCTCGACCGGGGTCACTCCCCGCGCCGCCGCGAACACCAGGAAGTGGCCGTAGGTCGGCGAGGCCACGACCACCTCGTCGCCGGGGTCCAGGTAGGTCCGGCAGACGAGGTCGAGGGCCGCGTCGGACCCGTTCGTGACCAGGATCCCCTCGGCCGGGACCCCGGTGGTTCGTTCGAGGCCCTTGCGCAAGGCATCGGCCCTGAGGTCGGGATACCAGTTCAGGGGATGGGAGTCCCCGAGGAACTCCATGATCGCGCGGACCACACCCGGAGAAGGAGGAACGGTGGACTCGTTCCAGTCCAGTTTCAGGGGGGGGAAGTCCGGGGGGACGGCCGCCATTTTCTCGAGGGAGGAGACCGCGTCGTACGGGGTCAGTCCCGCGATGTGACGCGAGGGCCTGGGTCCGCGCTCCAGGATGTCGCTCCGGTCCGACCGTGTCGCCACCGTGCCTCCCGCCCTTTTCATGTGCACGCTCTTCCCCCCGGTTCGTTCCGGCCGGGGAAGCCGATTCTAGCAACCCTCGTGCCACCGACAAGGGCCACCCACTCCCCGGTTGGGGGACCGCGATCCCCGCGCGGACCCTGGAGAAGCGGAGGCGACAACGGGGTGCGGCCCCCTGCAGGCCGCGGTCTCGCCCCGCGGTCTGGATGAACCGTACTCCACAGGACCAACGCGGGTCCGGGCCTCCGGACGGCACGGGGGGGGCTCGGCCTTCTCCGTTCTCGGGGCAGTCTGGATTTCCATCCGTGATTCCGGAGGGTTGGATGTCTCTTTGCCGCCCGAAACGTCCAGGACGTACGATCCGGGATGGTGAAAAGGCTCCCGAGCGAGGGGAGGTCGCGATGCATCGTTCCACGACGGGCCGGATTCTCCTGGTTCTGGTCCTGACCGCCGTTCCGGGTTGGCTGTTGGGGGGTGACCGGGAGGCGAATCCAATCCAGAAGATAACGGTCCAGGAGGCGGCCGAGGAGACCGTGATCCGCGTCTCGGGCCGGGAGACCCCGACCTTCACGGTCTTCAAACTGGACGACCCGGTCCGCCTGTTTGTGGACGTGTCGCTCGGGGACACGAGCGCGGTCGCGGACCCGATCGTGGTGGACAACGGGGTGGTGGAGCAGATCGGGACGCTCCAGTTCAAAACAGGGGGAGTCCCGGTGGGTCGGATCATCATCGGGCTGCGCGAGGAGACGCCCTACGACGTGCGGGCCGAGGGGAACGACATCGTGATCCGGGTGGACGGCCGGGGCCGGCGCGCGACTCCGGGCCAGGCCTCGGCGCTCGCCGGTGAGGTCGAGACCGTCCGGCAGCAACTCGACCGCGAGCGCGGGCTGCTCGCCCAGATCCAGGAGATGCGGGCCAGAGAGCAGGCCCTCCGGGAACGCGAGGAGGAGAGCCGGCGGGAGGCGGAGCGCCTGCGCGCGGAGGCCCAGGCGCTGAAGGAACAAAGCGCGGCCGAAGCCGAGGAGGCACGGAAGGCCGCCCAGGCGGAGCAAGAACGGCTCCAGGGCCTGCGGGCGTCCGCCGAGGAGGCCGAGCGGCAGCGCAAGGCCCTCGAGGAGGCCCGGGCCAGAGAGGCCGAGCGACTCGCCCTGCTGCAACGGGAGAAGGAGATCGCGGCGCGCGAGCGGGAGGCCCTGGCCGCTGCGGCCGCGGCCGAGCGAGAGAAGGCGCGGGCGATGACGGTCGCGGCCGAGAAGGCCCTCGAACGACGCCGGGCCGAGGAGGAGGCGGCGCGAAAGGCCGAGGCGAACCGGAAGGCCGCCGAGGCCGCGCTCGC
>DYKK01000234.1 GCA_020722625.1 Anaeromyxobacter dehalogenans | reverse complement strand
TCCGGCATCCGGGCTCCGGGGTCCGGGGTCGCGGTGAACGCGGCTCTGTCGTCATGCGCCGTTCCCCGCGTCCAACGTGGCCCTGACACTGTCATTGACACTGTCACTGTTCCTGCCCACTGCCCCTGTCTCCTGTCCACTGAACCGGGCTCCGGGGTCGCCGCACGTGGCTCCCTCGTCACGACCCGTCCGCCGCGTCGAACCCCCTCCCCGTCTCATTCGTTCGGTTCCACCACGAGTTTCAGGTCTTCCAGGTTCATCCCGGCCGGATACCCGTAGGACACGTACTGGTCGTACCCGTAACTGATGACCCCGAACGGCTCGTCCGACGTGGCCGTGTGGACCCCGTCCGCCACGAGCAAGCGATAGACCTCCCACTTCCCGGACCCCACGACCGCGCGCTCGCCGAAGCGGACGCCCAGCAGGGCCTCCAGGTCGGTCGGTTGCTCGACCCCGCGCTCCTTCATGTCCACCATGATCTCCCGGATGGGCCGGGGGGTCAGGTCCAGGGTCCCGACCTCCTCCCCGTCCAGGAAGACCCTCGCCCCGAGCGGGACGATCAGGTTCACGCAATCGAACATGTACTTGTTCGGGGCGAGGAACACGTACTCGGTGCGGAACTGCTCGACCGGGACGGCCAGCAGGAACGCGGGGTCCCCGGTGGCGGCGTCCAGGGGGTTCTTGATCCCCCCCACGTTGGGATAGGGGGCGTCCTGGGCCGCGAGGAACTGGCCGACGAGGACGGGCTTCTTCGCGTGGATCTCGAAGTCCTGCGAGGATTCGAAGTCCACGTATTCCCCCCGGTTCAGCACCGGGACGTTGAACTGGGACGGGTAGGTCGTGAGGGTCGTCGAGTCCTCCGCGGCCAGGACGCGCCAGACGTCGGCCTCGCCCTTGCGCGGATACGACCTCGTGGCCACGTACTCCCGGCCCCAGGTGGTGACCGGAACCATCTGCATCTCGAGGTGGTCTGCACAACAAGTATTGTACTTGATGCAATCGTAGTTGTGCCTGCACGGGACGTCCTGCGGCAGCAGGCCCGAGTCCTCGGGCGGGTGCTTCGGCCATTCGCACACGCAGTCCGCGCCCGCGTCCTTGCAGCCGAGCCATCGCTGTTCCCACGGCTCCCCGCAGTCCCCGTCCGGGCAGCAGTGGTTCGTGTTCGGGGCGTTGGACGCCTCGCTCCCGCCGAAGACCGCGACGGGGTGGTTCGCGAGGACCACGGACCCGGTCAGGTCCGCGCCGTAGGCGTCGGTCTCGATGTTCAGGACGTCGTACTGCTTCAGGATGCGCACGACCGTGTCCCCGGGCTTCATCGCCTCGAGGTCCCCGCCCGCGAGCGTCGGGGCCGTGACCGTGACCGCGACCTGGGTCTCGCCCGGATACACCGCGATCACGGTCAGGAACCCCTTCAGTTCCTGGAAGGTCTGCTCGCGGGTCATCACGACGTAGTACTTCCCGAGCACGTGCGACGGCAACAGGATCGAAGCGTCGTTCGAGAAGACGTTGACGTTCTCGAGCGGGTTGAACTGGTAGGCGGTGATCGGGATGGAGGACTCGACCTTGTACGCGAGCGGGGCCAGGGTGGTCCCGTTCACGTCCCGGCGCGGGAGGTTGAAGACGCGCAGGCCCATGGGGGGGATGGGGTCGGCCGGGAAGGGATCGCCCTTCGAGTCGTGGGTGACCTCGCCCTCGTTGGTAAATATCTGGACGCGCGCCGGGTACTTGGGGCTCGTGTTCGAGACCACGATGGCGTACTGGGCCGCGGCCGCGTCGTAGTAGCCCTGGTCCCCGCCCGGGACCATCGCGTTGTCGAGGTCCGCCCCCCAGTACTGACAGCCGATGTAGGAATGGGTCTTCTGGCTCAGGTCGCAGAGTTTCACGCAGGACCCGAGCAGGCAGATCTGGCCCGTCTCGGCCCCGTTGCAGTTGAGGTACGCCTCGTAGCCGGAGCCGGTCTCGTCGCAGCGCTCCACGACGTCGTCGTCCCGGCACCGCCGGTTGCCGGGCTTGCAGGCCGTGCACCCGACCGCGTCGTCGAGGCAGGCGCTGTCCTCCCCGCAGGGGACCGCCTCCCACCCGGTCCCCGCCGCGTTGCACACGACGCGGCCCAGGCCGTCCTGGGAGCACCCCTTGAACGTCCCCGGAACGCAGACCGGGAAGTCCATGCCGGAGAAGTCGGGTGCGCCGGGGTCCTCGGCTGTCTTCCCGTCTTCCCCGAGGTCCACGCCCCGATCCGAGGGGATGTCCGATGGCTCGATTCCCCGGTCCTCGCCGCCCCCCCCACTCGAGCACGCGAGGACGAGGACCAACCACCACGCGCTCCGCATCCGCCCCCCTCACATCCAAGCGTCAGGCTCGATTATCCACGATCGGGCGCCTGGAGTCCATCCACGACCTCGGCCTCGAACCGCCACCACGATCTCGACAGCACGACGGAATACCTTGATTTGTCGCGGTCTCGTGCCAGCCGCGACCTGGAAGTCGCGGCCCCAGGGTGGTGAAATGAAGCGAAGCAAATTTCATGTCTATTCGAAAAATGGCGGAAATTGATGGCGGATTTGACCTCGGCTATCATCGGTCCGGCCACGCACGGAGCGGTGGAAGATGGCCCACGAAGCGCGGACCGGATGGACCTTCCTGACACTCGCGGGGGCGACCCTGGCCCTGGGGCCGCCCGTGGGCCTGCTCGGCGCGATGGGCCGGGTCCGCGAGGCGAACCGCCTGATCGTGTGGTGGTCGCGGGCGCTCCTCGCCTCGTTCGGCGTGACGGTCGAGGCGGTCGGACTCGAACACGCCCGCGGGATGGGGCCGTGCGTGATCCTGTCGAGCCACCGCAGCCACCTCGACGGTCCGATCCTCCTGTGCACCCTGCCCTTCGATTTCTCGTTCGTGATCAAGCGCTCCCTGGCCCGCATCCCGCTGTGGGGCTGGGCCGCGACGCACGCGGGGTACGTGGCGATTGACCGCACGGACCACGCGGACGGGGTCGCGGGGATGAAGAGGGCCGCAGACATGGTCCGCGCGGGCCGGCGCGTCCTCACCTTCCCGGAGGGGACGCGCGGGACCACGGACGAGTTCCGGCCCTTCAAGAAGGGCGGGGTGGTCCTCGCCATCGAGGCCCAGGTGCCGATCCTGCCGGTCGCCGTGGCCGGGTCCTTCGACCTCCTGCCGAAGGGGGCGATGCGCGCCCGGCCCGGCCGCGTGGTCGTGGCGGTCGGCCCCCGGATCCCGACCGAGGGCCGGACATACGACGACCGCGCGGCCGTGCTCCGCGAGGCGGAAACCGCGGTCCGGGGCCTCTACGAGGAGGCCCGTTCGCGACTGTCCCGCGACAGGTCTTGAGGGGCTCGGACCGGACCCGCGGGCCGGGCGGGCGATTTCCGGGGTGCTGGGGGCCGCCCGCCGGCCCGACGAGTCCGGACCATCCGAACAGGGGGGATGTGGGTTTTCAAGAGTGGTTCGAATCCCCGCGCAGGGGGCGGGAGGGGATCAGAAGTAGTACGTGAAGCCCGCGGCGCCGAACAGGGTGCCCGCGCCGAACTTGATGCCCAGGCCCTTGTCGGGGCCGGCGCTGTTCTTCGCGTCACGCAGGACCTGGCCCTTCTCCGGGATGATCGCCACGGTCAGGCCGGTCGAGACGTTGACCGCGAAGGCATCCGAGAAGAAGTACTCGGCGCGCAGGGGGATGGCGACGTTGAACTGGAAGGAGGAGTCGCCGCCCATGTAGCCCTTGTTCGCGTAGCCGAGGTCAAGGTTCAGGCCCACGCCCAGGTTCGCGTGCTCGGACTTCGCGAAGTTGTAGATCGCGCCGAGGCCGAACAGGAACGCCATCTTCGAATCGCCTTTGTCCGGCTTCACGAAGTCCACGCCGAGGATCCCCTGGATCCCGAGGTCGCCGATCCAGTAGCGGGCCGTGAGCCCGGAGACCCCGCCCAGGCTCTGGTCGTAGCCGAGACCGAACTTCCCGTCCGTGTCCTTGGCGGACGCGGTGGTGGCCAGCAGGGTCATCGTGGCCACGGTGGCGAGCAGTGCACTGACCTTCCTCATGTTGGGTACCTCCTTTTGCAGCCTTTCAACCAACACTTCCCAGCAACCCCATGTTCGCTGGTTGGAGGGGAGTATTGGGCAGGTTTTCGCGGGTGTCAAGTTCTTTTCATTTCGCGGGCCTCCGCAAGGAAACCTGCGAGAAAGGTGCAATGATGTCGAGATGTTGCGTGTCTGGAGGGGCGATCAGTACCGGTAGTCGAGCGACAGCGTGAGGAAGCGGCCGTCCCCCGTCAGGCCGCGGAGGTCGGGAAAGGACCAGGCCACGGCGAGGTCCAGGTCTTCCGTCACGGAATATCCGACCTGGAGGCTCGCGGGGACGAAGGCGGCCTTCCCGGGGGCCACGAGCCCCTGCACGTCCAGGTCGCGCCCCTTCAAGACCTTGCCGGCCCCGACCGAGAGGTCCAAAAACCACTCGCGCGTGAGGTTGACCGTGAGGCCCGCCTCGCCGAACAGGGTGTACTGGGGCGGCCCCTCGTCCCCGTCGTAGTACCGGAGCGCGAAGCCCATCAGGAAGTCGGGGCGCACGCGCAGGGCCAGTCGTCCGGGGACGAGGGTCGTCTGGAACGGCAGGGCGACGGCCACGGCCACGCGCCGCACCCGCATCCGCTCCCACCCGGCCTTGGACGGGGCCTGAAGCCCGACCTCGAGGCCCAGGGTCGGCAGGAAGGCCCACACGCCGTAAGCGTAGAACCCGCCGAACTCGGTCCCGCTCGCGCGGTTGTACGAGGTCGTACGACTCTGGTGCCAGACGACCTGAAGGGCCGCGCCGAACTCGAAGCCCTTCGAGACCCCGACGGACAGGGAGAGCCCATCCCGGCGGTCCCCGGGGTGGAACGACCCGACCTCCACGCGCCGGCCCGCACGCCCCCGGCTCAAGTCCACGGCCACGTCCAGCCCCACGAGACCCCGGCCCTCCCGCAAGATCAGGGGGCGGTCGCACCGGGGCTCCAGGTCCTGGGCCGAGGCCCTCGCCCCGGCGAGGACCGTAACCGCGACCGCGATGGCGAGACCTCTGGACATCCGCGCCGTCCCCCCCGAAGACGCGGCAAGGATAGGGGAGCGGCGGGAGGGTGTCAAAGGCGGCGCCGCCGTCATGCCCGTCCCCGCGACCAACGTGGCCCTGACACTGTCGCTGCCACTGTCACTGACACTGTCACTGTCTCTTGTCGCTGCCACTGCCACGGAACCTGTCCACTGCCTCCGGCACCCGGAATCCGGAGTCCGGGGTCCGGCCTGCGGGATCCGGGGTCCGGGGTCGCGACGGACGTGGCGTTGTCGTCATGCGCCGCCCCCGCGTCCAAGCTGGACCTGACACTGTCACTGACACTGTCCCCTGACACGGAACCTGTCCACTGAACCGGTTCCCTGTCACGACTTTGCCTGGCAGTCCGTGGTTGACTCGACGATCGGTCGCGAAGTGGCGCGAGCGGTGCTCGCG
>DYKK01000233.1 GCA_020722625.1 Anaeromyxobacter dehalogenans | reverse complement strand
GGGGTGAACGGCCCGTCGGGTGACCACCAACCCCAACGATGCTGGGGCCGCGCCTTCCAAGTCGCGGCTGGAACGAGACCGCGACAAATCAAGGTGTTGCGTCGTTCTTCCGCGATCGGGACGGCGAATCGAAGGACGGTCGTGGGCTTGGCAGGCCGGGTTCCGACACCCTATCATCCGGCGGGCGCGGCTCACGCGGGGAACGATCTGCGATGAAGGCGTTGTCGTCGTTCCTGTGTGTCGTGGTGCTGCTTTCGGCTCCGGTCGCGCGGGCCGAACGGCGCGATGGGCGCCTGTCCCGCGCCGACCTGGCCCCTATCTTCCGGGACCCCCGCGCGACCGTGGCCCTGACCCTGCTTCGCAGCGGGAACCCCCAGGAGGCGCTCGACCGGTTGCGGCCGCTCGCGTACGGCAAGGCCCGCCCCGAGCACGTCGAGCGCCTGCGCTTCTTGATCGCGCTGGCCGCCGGGCAGGTCCGGGACCACGAGACGGTCCTGACGGCGCTTCAGGGCCTCGACGACCTCGTCCCTATCGTGGCCGATCACGTGCGCTTTCTGCGCGGGCGGGCCCTCGCGGCCCTCGGGCGCCACCGCGAGGCCGTCGAGGTCCTGTCCGCCATTCCCCCGGACTCGCCCGTCGGCCGGAAGGCCCGGCTGGTCCTCGGGGATTCTCTGACCGCGCTCGGTCGCCCTGCGGACGCGGCCGCCGCGTACCAGGCCGTCTTCGATGGGGGCCGGCGGGACCCCGAGGTCGCGCAGAAACTCGCGTCCGCCCTGGCCGCGTCGGGCCGCAAGGACGAGGCCGTCTCGATGCTGCGCCGCCTGTACTTCCGGACGGCGGGGGCCGGGAGGTCCGCGTACGGGAAGGCCCTCGAGTCCCTGGGGGCGTCGTTGGCCCCCCGCGAGGCCGAGCGCCTGGACCAGGCCGGGGCCCTGCTCGACATCCACGCGAGCCAGGATGCGATCCGGGCCGCGGACGCCCTGACCAGGAGCCAGGACCCCGCGATCCGCTGCGGGGCCTTGTGGGTGAAGGCCCGCGCCCTGACCAAACTCCGCCGCCACGCGCAGGCCTGGCCCCTGTTCCGGCGCGTGATCGAGGAGTGCGACGGCCGGCTGGACATGGCCTCGGCGCTGTACCACGCGGCCCGGTCGGCCCTGCGCGGGGGGCGCGACGCGGACCTCGCGCGCCTGGCCTCGCGCCTGCGCGAGCGCTTCCCCGACAGCACGCTCAACGACGACATCGCGACGTGGCGCGCCCGCGTGGCCCTGAAGGGAGGCCGCGAGCGCGAGGCGGAGCGCATCCTCGAAGACTCGCTGAAGGCGTGGCCCGACGGCGACATGGCCCTGGAATCCGCGTGGCTGCTCGCGTGGGGCGCGTTTTGCGACCGCGACTACAACAAGGCCCTCCGGCGGATGCAGGCCGGCCTCGACCTCGCCGTGGCGCGCCACGACCCGGACTACGGCGCACGCTTCGCCTACTGGAAGGCCAGGACCCTCGCGCACCTCGGCCGCAAGAAGGCCGCGCGGGAGGCCGACGAGTCTTGCGTGCGCGACTTCCCGATGACCTACTACGCGCACCTCGCCCTGGCCCGGCTCGCGGGCCGCCGCTCCCCGGAGTCGGTCCTCGGCCACCTGGCCACGAAGCCGCCCTGTGGCCCCTTCTTCACGCCCACCTCGCCTTCGTCCCTGCGCGACGGCCCCGTGGCCCGGGCCCTGTGGTTCGCGCAGACCGGACTGCTCGACCTGGCCCTGGACGAGGTCGGCCCCGCGGACCCGGCCGCCCCGGACCAGGCATGGTTCCAGGCGATCCTGCTGGACGAGGCCGGCGACGCCCGCCGGGCCCACCGGATCGCGGCGGGGACCCTGAAGGCCGCGGGCGGGTTCTGGCCGGACGACGCGACCGCCGACTACTACCGCGTGTCCTACCCGAGGCCCTTCCGGGACGTGGTCGAGCGCGCGGCCCGCGAGTCCAGGGTGGACCCCCTGTTGCTGTGGGCCCTGATGCGCCAGGAGAGCGCCTTCAACCCCTCGGTCGAGTCGCACGCGAACGCCCTCGGGTTGATGCAGTTGATCCTGCCCACGGCGCGCGAGATGGCGAAGTCCCTGAAACTGACCGCCACGCCCGAGACCCTGCGCCGTCCCGAGGTCAACGTCCGGCTGGGCGCGGCGTACATCGCCCGCCTCCTCCGGCGCTTCCGCAACCCGCTGCTCGCCATCCCGGGGTACAACGCGGGGGGCGGCGCCGTCGCCTCGTGGCTCCAGGCCCATCCGGGCGTCCCGTTGGACGTCTTCGTCGAGGAGATCGGGGCCGAGGAGACGCGCAACTACGCCCGCAAGGTCTTCGAGTCTTACGCAGCCTACCGCTTCCTATACGGCGAGGGCCGGGAGCGATTCGTCCCGATCCGGTTCGAGCGGTGACGTCCCGGACGTGGTAGGATGAGCAACGAATGGAGGGACCCATGAGGCGAACACTCCCTTGGTTCGCGGCGGCCTTCCTCGTCGCCGCGCCGTTCGCATGCCGTTCGTCCGAGGAACCGGCCTCGCCCCGCACGACCCCGGACACCACGGAGGCCTCCTACCGCCGCCCGGCCCTCATTGACGCGCACACCCACTTGAGCCCCTTCGCCATCCCGGTGATCCGGCGCATCATGGATGAGAACGGCATCGAGCTCATGGTGAACGTCTCGGGCGGCAACCCGTCCGACCGCGGGTTCGAACTAAGCCTGAAGATGTCGCAAATCCTCCAGGGCCGCATCTTCCACTGCTTCAACCCGGACTGGTCCCGCGTGGACGAGCCGGACTTCGCGGTCGTGGAGGCCATGCGCCTGGAACAGGCCGTGTCCCGGGGCTTCGTGTGCCTGAAGATCTCCAAGGCCCTCGGGCTGTACGTGCGGACCCAAAACGGGGTCCTGCTGGCCGTGGACGACCCGATGCTCGACCCACTGTGGGAGGCCGCGGGCCGTCTGGACGTCCCCGTGTATCAGCACGTGGCCGACCCCAAGGCCTTCTTCGAGCCCAACGACGAGCGCAACGAGCGCTACAAGGAACTCCGCGTGCACCCATACTGGTCCTTCCACGGTGGCGACTGGCCGTCCTGGTCCGAGATGCTCGACGCCTTCGAGCGCGTGGTGGCCCGCCACCCCGAGACGACCTTCATCGGGGTCCACTTCGGCAACGCCGCCGAGGAGCCTGACCGGGTCGCCCGGATGCTCGATGCGTATCCCAACTACTTCATTGACATCGCGGCCCGGGTCCCGGAGTTCGGCCGCCACGACGCGGACCGCATGAGGCGCTTCTTCATCCGGTACCAGGACCGCATCCTCTTCGGCACGGACATCGGCATCTCGCCGCGCCACCTGATGCTCGGGTCGAGCGGCGAGGACGAGCCCACCCCGGACGACGCGCGGCGCTTCTACGCGGCCCACTTCCGCTACTTCGAGACCCGCGACCGCCGGATTGACCACCCCACCCCGATCCAGGGAGACTGGAAGATTGACGCCATTGGTCTGCCCGGAGAGGTCCTGGACAAGCTCTACCGCGGCAACGCCCTGCGCCTTCTGCGCCTGACCCCGCCCTCCGCCACGCCCCCCGCGAGTCCCTGACCTCGCGGTCTCTCCCGAGGCGTTCGGGCCGGGGTGGGAGGGGTGCAGTCTGGCGACCGCCCCGCCGTGCGCGAGCAGGCGCGGGTGCCCCTCGGCGGTCCCTACCATCCGGTCTCGTTCGAGTCCATGAAGCGGCAGAAGGCCTCGACCGCCGCGGGGTCGAACTGGATCCCGGCCTTGCGGCGGATTTCCGCCAGGGCCTCCTGCCGCGGGATGGCGCGGCGGTAGGGGCGGTTCGAGGTCATGGCGTCGTAGGCGTCGGCCACGGCCACGACCCGGACCACGAGCGGGATGTCCTCGCCCTTCAGCCCGGCCGGGTATCCGGTCCCGTCCCAGTGCTCGTGGTGGTGGCGCACCACGTCGAGGGCCTCCCGCAGGAAGACGACCGGGTGGAGGATGTCGTCCCCGATGGTCGGGTGCCTCTCGATGGCGGTGCGTTCCTCGTCGTCGAGGGCCCCGGGCTTGTGCAGGACCGAGTCGCGCACCCCGATCTTCCCGATGTCGTGCAGGAGGCTCGCCTGTTCCAGGACTTGCAGCGTCTTGCGGTCCAGTCCGAGGACCTCTCCGATCCCCCGCGCGTACCGCGCCACGCGCTCCGAGTGACCGCGCGTGTACGAGTCCCGCGCCTCGAGGACCTGGGCCAGGGCCCGGATGGTCTGGTAGAACGTCCGGCGGTTGGTCGAGTGCAGGCGCGCGTTCTCGAGCGCGACCGCGATCTGGTGGGCGAACGTCTCGAACACGGTCAGGCTGTCGAGGTTGAAGGCCCCGGGCCTGGGGCTCTCGGCGTCCAGGACCCCGACCGCACCCTCGGGACCGAGGATGGGAGCCGCCATCTCACACCTCCCGTCGTGGAGGCCCGGCACGTAGTCCGGGTCCCGGGTCACGTCCTCGACGAGGATCGAGTGACCCCCGAGCAGGCACCGCCACGTCACGCCACGACCCCGCGGCAGGCGCGTCCCCACGACCCCGTTCTGGTGCCCGTAGGCCGCGCGAACCACCAGGTCGTCCCCGTCGATCACGAGGAGGGCGCACGTGCGAAAGAACAGGGATCGGCTCGCCAGGGCCATGGCCGCGTCCAGCAGGTTGTCCGGCTCGGTGAAGGAGGCCATGCGCAGGCCGATGGCGTTCAGTGCGGACAGGTCGTTCGCCTTCCGGCGCAACCGTTCGGCCACCCGGCGGGCCTCGTCCAGGAGGCGCGCGTTGTGGACCGCCGCGGCCACGTGTGCCGCGAACAACTCGAACAGGTCCAGGTCGCTACGAGAGAAGGGGCGCAACCGCGCGGTCTCGGCGTCCAGGACCCCGATCACGCGGCCCTCGGCCATCAGGGGGACGGCCATCTCGCGCCGGGCCCCCACCACGCCCTCGATGTACGCCTCGGCCTTGCGCACGTCGTTGACGACGATCGCCCGGCCGCTGGCGAGGACCCTTCCGGTCACGCCCTCCCCCGGCTGGATCCGGCCGTTCGCGACCACCTCGGGGCGATAGCCGCGCGCCGCGGCGATGGTCAGGCCGCCCAGCCGCTCGTCGTGGAGGAGCACCGCGCACGTCTCGAGGTCGAAGATCCGCTCGACCCACAGGAGGACCTTGTCGAGCACAACGCGCAGGTCCAGTTCCCGTCCGATCTCGCTGCCGGCGGTGCTGATCAGTCGCAGGTGTTGCATGTTCGCCTTCATGGCCGCGCCTCCCGCCGAAACGGTAGCATCCGCCGGATCGGCGTGCCAAATGGACGGCGAGGAGGCTGGACGCGGGGGGAGGGGCTGACACCGCCACAACGCCCCGCCCCCCGCGTCCAGTGTGGACCTGACACTGACACTGACACTGACGCTGACACTGACGCTGTCACTGTTCCCTGCCACTGTTCCTGAACCTGCCCCCTGAACCTGTCCCCCGGGATCCGGCGTCCG
>DYKK01000232.1 GCA_020722625.1 Anaeromyxobacter dehalogenans | reverse complement strand
GCTCTCGGATCGTCTCGACGTTGAAGCCGCACTCTGCCATGAGGTACCCGTCCGAAGGGTGTGCAGGGCCCCGGCGAACGCCTTGTAACGCTTCGCCGCGAGGGCCGCGCGGCCCGTTCTGACGACGGCAGGTGACGCGGACTTCGGGAGCCGCGACGCGCTGTGGTATCCTCGAACGGCCTTGCGGCGGAGAGGCGGGGAGCAAGGGCGATGCCTGACGCGGTGGAAGCGCAATACGGGATCAACGTCTTCGAGCAGGTGGTCCAGTCGAGGGGGATGGTCCTCGCGGTCCTGCTCCTGCTGATCGGACTGTCGGTCTTCTCGTGGTTCGTCATCGGGTACAAGTGGCTCCTGTTCCGCAGGATCCGCCGCGACTCCGAGCGGTTCCTGGACACGTTCTGGCGCTCGGAGTCCCTGGAGGGGGTCCTTCAGGCCACGAGGGACCTGGCCCGCTGCCCGGTGGCGCGGATGTTCCAGGCGGCCTACGCGGAACTCGGACGGTTCCAGAAGCAGGGCAACCCCGGAAGCGGGGGGGTGGCCGCGTCGCCGTCGGGCGGAGGCTTCGAGAACATCGAGCGCGCCCTGCGCCGCTCCATCCAGGACGAGACCACGTTCCTGGAGCGCCTGGTGCCGTTCCTCGCGACCACCGGGTCGTCCGCGCCCTTCATCGGCCTGTTCGGCACGGTCTGGGGCATCATGAACGCCTTCGCGTACATCTCGCCGGACCGCCCCATCCTCGAGACCGTCACCCCGCACATCGCCCAGGCCCTGGTCGCGACCGCGATCGGGCTGCTCGCCGCGATCCCGGCCGTGATGGCATACAACTACTTCCAGAGCAAGACCCGGGTCTTCACGGTCGAGATGGAGAACTTCTCGATCGATTTTCTGAATATCATGAAACGTCATTTCTTCCGGGACTGACATGGCGGGGATGGCGCCCCAGCGCGGGCTCGTGTCGGACATCAACGTGACGCCGCTCGTGGACGTCATGCTGGTGCTCCTGATCATCTTCATGATCTCGGCGTCCATCGAGACGCTCCAGGTGCAGCAGGAGAAGGAGCGCATCGAGGAGATGGCGGTCAAGCCGGAGCCCGCGGACCAGAAGGTCCCGGTGAACCTCCCCCGCACGGACTCGGAGCCCGTGAACCTGTCCGAGGAGCGCAAGGTCGTGATGACCATCAACGACCAGGCCGAGTTCTTCATCGGGCCGACGCGGGTCCTCGCGTGCCTGGACCTCGCCCCGGACCTGCGCGCGGTCCTGGGGTCGCGGCGCAAGGCGTGGGGCGAGGCCGAGGACCGGGCCTTCGAGCGATGCCTCGCGGCCCTGGAACAGAAGATCGCCGCGAACGAGAAACTCAAGACCGACCGCGAGATGTACCTGCGCGCGGACCGGGCCATCCCGTACGGCCTCGTCCTGAAGGTCATGGCGCGCGTGCGCCGGGCGGGCGTGGGGAAGTTCGGGCTCATCGCCGAGCCTGAGGAGGCGGCGAAGTGACCGGGACCGTGGCCGCGCCCGTGCCGGACCACGACGCCCACCGCCGGGCCCTGCGCTTCGGGGTCGGAGTGACCGCGGGGGTCCACCTCCTGCTGGCCGTGATCCTGGCCACGGCCACCGGTACGCCCGACCTCGACGCGGTGACCTTCCCGGTCAGCCGCCGCCTGTGCGGGGACGTGCGCTGCCCCGACCGCCCCACCCTGCGCAAGCGCCGCGGACCGGACGACGTGCTTCAGGACCTGGGCCTGATCGAGGCCGCCGTCGTCCCCCGTCTGGGCCTGGCCGAGCCCAGGCCCGGGGAACTGCCGAAACTCGTGAAGTACGAGCAGCCCGAGAAGGTCGAGGAGGCGGTGAACATTGCGCGCGACCCCGCGCAACGGCGCGAGACCCCGGTCATGGACGTGCAGCCGAAGAAGGCCGAGGTGGACCGCCGCCGCAAGGACCGGTCGCTCGCCGCGATCCTGGGCGCCCCCGAGGACGACGACCCCCGCAAGCGACCCACGGCGCTCGATCGCATCGTGGGGGCGCCGGACGGGAGCGTGCACGGCGGGGGGCTCGACTCGGTCCAGGGCAACGTCTATGCGGGGAAGGTGGCGCTCGCGATCCGGCAGCAGTTCACGGTCCCGCCCTTCCTGGGCGAGGCGGAACTCAAGAGGCTCTCGATGCGGATCCGGGTCACGCGCCTGAACGAGGCCGGGCAGATCCTCGACTTCGAGGTCGTGCGCGAGTCGGGGAACCGGGCCTTTGACGGCGCGGCCCTGCGGGCGATCCAGCAGTTCGTCCCCAAGGCGGGCGGCGTGGCCCATCTCCCCTCCCCGGACGCGACCACCCTGCAGGTCATCAACAGCCGGGGGATGGTCGTGGACCTGGACGGCGCGCTGTTTCGGTGACGGGGAGAACCGTGTTCCGCCGCCTTCTGCCCCTGGTCTTGCTCGCCGCCTCCCTCCAGGCGAGGGCCGACCCCGACCCCTTCCCGACCCCCGCGCCGGAGGACCCGCGATGCGGCGAGTTCGGTTACGACTTCGCCGCGCCCATGCCCTTGATCCCGGTGGCGTGGCCGCTCGTCCTGGACCTGACTCCCCGCGGGGACCTCGCCGAACCCGCCGCGCACCTGGCCGCGACCCTGGCCCGGGACCTCGAACTCTCCGGCGTGTTCTACGTCCTGTCCCCCGGAACGCGCCCCTCCCCCGCGTGGTGGACATGGATGGACGAGGTGACGTTTGATTATCTCGGCTGGAGGGATGTCGGCGCGTACCTCGTCGTGGTCGCCGAGATGTCGCCGGCTCCGCGCGGAGCGCTCGCCGTCCGCCTCCAGGCCTACCTGACCGAGGAGGGAGACCTCCTGCGCACCCGAGGCGCGGACGTCGTGGTCCCCCCCGACCGGATCGAGACCCTCGGCCACCGCTACGTGTCGGCGCTTCTGTCCTGCATCACCGGGCGGCCGGGGGTGTTCGGGACGCGCATCGCCTATTCGCACCGCCCCGCCCCGGGGGCGCCCAAGGAGGTCTGGTTCGTCGAGTTCGGGTCCGCGTCCCCGGTCCGCGTGAGCGCGGACGGGGTCCTCGCCATCCTGCCGGCCTGGGGACCGGGCGGGACCGTCGCCTTCACGGGTTACCGCTCCGGAAACCCGGACCTGGTCGTGGTCGAGCGGGCGGGACAGCCGGACTCCGCCGTCCGGGTCCTGTCGTCGCGCCCCGGACTGAACACGGGCGCGGCCTTCTCGCCCCGCGGGGACAACGTGGCCCTGACCCTGGCCCCGGACGGAAACGTGGATGTCTATCTGGTGGACGCGCGGGGCGGCGAGGTCCAGGCCCGCCTGACCTCGGCGCCGGGCATTGATTCGTCGCCGTCCTGGTCCCCGGACGGCCGCCGGATCGCCTTCGTGTCGGACCGGGCGGGGGGCCCCAACGTCTTTGTCATGGAGGCGGACGGTTCGAACCAGCGGCCCCTGCCGCTCCCGGGGTCGTACAACACGAGCCCCGACTGGTCCCCCGACGGGTCGTCCATCGCCTACCAGAGCCGGGGAGAGGGTGGGCGCTTCTCGATCGGGCGGTACGACCTCGCGACGGGCCTCGTGTCGCGCCTCACCGCCGGCCCCTGGGACGACGAGGAACCCTCCTTTTCGCCGGACAGCCGCCTGATCGTCTTCACCTCGACCCGCCAGGGTCCCAAGCGCCTCTTCGTCATGACGCGCGACGGCCGGGGCGTGCGGGCCCTGGACCTCGGCCCGGGGGAGTTCTTCACCCCGGCGTGGGAGCGACCCATCCACCCGGTCGTTCGCGCTCGGCCCGAAAGGTAGGAGCCTACGCGCCAGTGCAAGCCGTGTTCAGGGTCAGTAGAGGTTCGACCAGAACAGGTACGGTCTCGTTCCGAAGTCGGAGTCCCTCTTTCCGAATACCTTCACAAAGTATTTGGACAAAGAGGCGCAATGCGTCTTTGCGTAGTTGCTGTAAAGAAGGCAACCCGCGTCGGCCCACTCATCCGCATCTCCAGCCTTCTTCGATTCCGCCAGCTTGACCAGTCCTGGCTGACCAGGTCCCTTGTCCTTGTTTTCGCAGTAGAGTTCGACATCGAAATCCTTGCCCCGTGGTACGAGGACCCGTGCCCTGGCCCAGGGGCTGTGCACTTCGAACCAATCCACATCGCCAGGCCTGGAGATGAAGCTACGCAAAGGATATGGGGCATTGGCCGGATAGACATACCTAGTGGCGGCGTTGAAGTCGATGTTTCCCTGGTCATCCCACTCGACCCTGTCGTTCGGCTCCAGGTTGTCGGCCTTGCCGTTTCGCTGAAGCGGCGACAATCCAGCGTACCACTGGAGCAACAGGCTCCTTTGGTGGTAGGAGCCTTCGCCGAGCCGATAGCAATACGCCTTGCCCGTGGTGGCGGTGGTGATGACCTCGACCCGGCCGTCGTTGTCCAGGTCGTCCCCGACCATCCAATCTGCGTCGTGCGGCAAAGGATACCCTGAAAACCACTGTCCAGTCTTTCCATCCTTGATGCCGAGAGAGCCGAGGCAATCAACAGTGCCGTCCCCGTCCACGTCCAGTTGCCCGGTGCATGTCCCTTCGTCGAACCGTCCGTTGGCGTTGATGTCGGCGAGTCCAGTAAACGCGACATACAGGTTTCCCAACACGTTGCCCTGGGTATCGAAGACCGGTGCGCTACAGCCATTCCAGAAATAGACATCCAGAGATCCGCCCCCCAGGTAGTCTCCGACCCAGATGTGCTGGTCCCAGAACGCCCCGCATGTTTGACCATTTGACCAGACGGAGATACTCCAGGCGTGGCACGTAGGGGGGTCCGTGCAACGATAGACGTACAGATTACCGTCTACGGGCTTCCCAGAATCAGGCGATTGGGAATGCGACTGTCCAAAGAAGAGCTCTTCGACCCCGTCTCCGTCCAAGTCGGCAACGGCTGGGGCGATCGCGCAGTGACTGCGGCCGGATGGGTCACTCGTGGGATACGGCAGCTTCACGATATCAACGTCGAAGGGGGATGGGTTGCGTACAAACACCACACCAGGCCGACAACCTCCGCCCTGGCCGTCACTGTCTTCGTAAATCGTGCCGAACACGTCCAGGCGCGAGTCGCCGTTGATATCACTGACCCCTGGGTCTGCAAACGGCTGGTCTGCGAACTTCTCAAACGTCCAATCGGAATGGCGTCTGTAGATCCCTCCAGTCTGAACAACCTCTACCGAAAAGTCACCATCGATATCCGCAAAGGTGCGATCGTTCCAGTGTACGCCTGGCAAAGAATTCGTCAGCAAGGTGCCGTCCACCGTGCGCACTCCGCCGCCCCCTGAGAAATAGATTTCCTTGAATCCGTCGCGATCCAGGTCGTAGAAAAGGGGATTCCTGTAACTGCCCACCTGAATTGGCCAGTCGTTGGAGCACAGGGTTGGACAGGGTTCGTCCGCGTGTCCCGAGCAATCATTGTCCTTGGAGTCGCAGAGCTCTTTGGCGCCCGGATAGGCAGTGACATCCGTGTCGTCGCAGTCGGGTGGGTCGTTCTTGGTGGTCCAGCCGGTAG
>DYKK01000231.1 GCA_020722625.1 Anaeromyxobacter dehalogenans | reverse complement strand
GTCCCGCCGATGCGATGAAGGTCGCGCCCGGCGACTGCGGCTGCGGCGCACCGGACACGCCGCACTGCGCCGAGGTCGAGCCGCCGGAGCCGGACCCGATGGGGTGGGCCGAGGCCCCTCACGCGACCGGCACGACCTCGATCGCCATGACGGCCGAGCCGGCCGCCGACCCGAGCGGTGTCGAGTACTACTTCGAGTGCTCCGCCGGGCCGTGTCACGACAGGGGCTGGCAGGACGGCGCCACCTACGAGGACGTCGGGCTGGCGCCGGACCACACGTACACGTACCGGGTGAAGGCACGTGACAAGAGCCCGAACCTCAACGAGACGGCCTGGTCAGCCGAGGCGTCCGCGACGACCGACCGGGACGAAGGATACGCCTCCGGGCTCCACGTGCGCTTCTTCGATTTCGACGCGGACCTCCAGGCGCTCCCTGACCTGAGCGGACTTGCCGCTGACGTGGAGCGGATCGACGCGCAGATCGCCTACAGGTTGACGTACATGCCGTGGCCGGGACTCGGACCCGAGTTCGCGGACACGTTCGCGAGTCGGCACGGTGGTTTCTTGCGGATCGAGGAGCCGGGCCTCTACACGTTCTACCTCCGCTCGGACGACGGCTCGAGGCTCTGGCTGAACGCCGAGCCGGTCATCGAGATCCCCGGCTCGGGGTCTCCGGTGGAGGCGTCCGTGGTCCGGTACTTCGAGGCCGGCTACCACCCCTTCCGCGTCGAGTTCTACGAAGATACCGGTGCTGCCGAGCTTGTCCTGAGATATGACGGGCCGGGGATCGTCCAACAGGTCGTCCCCCCGACGGCCTTCTATCACGCGGACCCGCCCGACACGCTCCCGCCGGCCCCGAGCCCGATGGAGTGGGAGCAGCCACCGACCGTGACGGGTCCCGGCTCCGTCACCATGACGGCCGTCGCCGCCGCGGACGTGAGCGGCGTCCAGTACTCGTTCGAGTGCGTGCTCGGCGGCGGGCACGACAGCGGCTGGCAGGTCGCGAGGACCTACGAGGACACCGGCCTGGATCCCGGCACGCAATACGCCTACCGCGTCCGCGTGCGCGATTTCAGCGTGGACGAGAACCAGTCCGAGCCGTCGGCGGCGGTGTCCGTCACGACGGACACGTACGTGCCCGACGTGGTCGGCCTGGCGCTGTCTGTCGCCGAGGCGGCCCTGGTTGACGCCGCGCTCGCGCTCGGCGACGTGACCAGCGAGTACAGCGACACCGTGCCGGCCGGCGTCGTCATCGGCCAGAGTCCTGCCGCCGGGACGGTCCTGCCGGCAGGGTCGTCCGTGGCCTTGGTCGTGTCCCTCGGTGTGGAGCCGGTCGGGGTGCCGGACGTCGTGGGCGAGCCGCTGTCCGCGGCCGAGGCGGCCATCACCGCGGCCAGGCTCACCGTCGGCGTCGTGACGCTCGCGGCGAGCTGCACGGTGGCGCCGGGAAGCGTGGTGAGCCAGGAGCCGGGCGGCGGCGAGTCGGCCCCGAAGGGCTCGTCGGTGAGCCTCGTCGTGTCGAAGGGACCGGAGCAGGTCGTCATCAGCGAGATCCTGTACCACCCGAAGGTGGAGGTCGCGCGCGAGGAGTTCCTCGAGTTGTACAACCCGTGCGCCTACCCCGTGAACCTCGAGGGGTGGACGGTGCTGGGCCTCGGGGGGTTCACGTTCGGTGCGGGGGCCTCGATCGAGGCCGGCGGTTCCGTGGTCCTGGCCGAGGACGCGGCGGCGTTCCAGGCGGCGTACGGATTCGCCCCGGATTTCGTTTACGCCGGGGCGAGCCTCTCGAACGGCGGCGAGTGGTTGAAGGTGACCACGCCCACCGGGGCCGTCGCCGACGAGGTCACCTACGACGACATTCCGCCGTGGCCGGTCACGCCGGACGGCATGGGGCCGTCGTTGGAGGTCATCGCCCCGGAGGAGGACAACAGCACTCCCCGGAATTGGCACGCCTGCATCGCGCCGGCCGGCTCGACGCCGCGTGCCGTCAACAGCGTGGACGCCGAGGGACTGCCGCCCTGGATCACGCAGGTCGGGCATGGGACGCCCGCGGCCGGCGAACCGATCCCGGTGACCGCGTTCGTGGAGGACGCGACGACGGCAACGCTCACGTACGTGATCGACTGGGGAAACCCGGTGGTCGTCCCCATGCTGGACGACGGCCAAAACGGCGACGGCGATGCCGGGGACGGCGTGTACGGGGCGGTCATCCCCGGCCAGCCCGAAGGCACGCTCATCCGGTACCGGATCGACGCGACCGGCCCGACGGGCACGATGGGGTTCCCGCGCGACGACGACACGGTCCTCTATACGGGGACGTACCTCGCTCCGGCCGTGGCGACGGACCTCGATGTCTTCCACTGGCTCATCGAACCGTCCGACTATGCCGACGCCCTCGCGCACTGGGCGACGGACCTGACCGAGCCGGCCCTCCTCTTCCACGACGGGGTGCTGTACGACGGCGTGCAGGTCCGCGTCCGCGGGCAGTCGTCGCGCGGTTGGCCGAAGAAGCACTGGAACTTTGAGTTTCCGAAGGGCCATGGGTTCAGCGCGCCGGCGTTCACGGTGGATCCCGTGGATAGTTTCAACTTGCAAAGCGCCTATTCCGACAAGAGCTACATGCGCGAGATCCTGTCGTACGAGACGTTCCGGGACGCCGGGAGCCCCTCGTCTGTCATCGCGCCCGTGGTCGTGTACCAGAACGGGAAGTTCTTCGGCCTGTACGACTACCTCGAAGACAGGGATTCCTCGAACCTGCAGCGCCACGGGCTCGACCCCGAGGGCGGGTTGTACAAGGCGTTCGACAGCCAGTGCAAGGACCTCCCCCTCGACGCCCTCCCCGGCCCCTGGGAGAAGCAAAGCCCCGACGACGGCGACTACACCGAGCTGTTCGATTTCCTGACCGGCATCAACCAGCTCACGGGGGATGCTCGGCGGGACTTCCTCTTCGACAACCTCGACATCCCGGCGATGATCAACTACCACGCCGCCTCCATCGTGATCCACAACAACGACCAGGTCGCGAAGAACTACTTCCTGTATCGCGACACGAACGGCACGCAGCGCTGGTCCATGCTGGCGTGGGACCTGGACCTGACGTTCGGCCGCAACTTCCAGGGCACGGTCCTGAACGACGACCTGTTCGCGGACCTGGACGTCGTCCCGGGACGCCCCGGCGTCTCGCCCAGCCATCCACTGTTCGGAGACAGCGAGCATCAGAAGTGGGACTACCTGTGGAACCGCGTGATTGACGCAATGCTCGAGGAACCCGATCTCCGGCAGATGTACTACCGGCGGCTCCGCACCCTGATGGACGAGTTTCTCGCGGAAGGAAAGTACGAGGCGCGCGTAGACCAGATCGCGGCGCTCATCGCGGACGAGGCCGAGATGGACCGCCAGACGTGGGGCTGGTACGGCGCGGCCGAGACGCTCGACCAGGCGGTCGCGAGGTTGAAGGGCGAGTACCTCGCGCCGCGGCGGGTCCACCTGTTCACAACGCATCGAGTGGACGGCGAGATCCCGCCTGCCCAGTCTCCGAACCCGGTCGTGGTCCTCCACGAGATCATGTACAACCCGTACGACGATCCGCTCGACCCGCCGGACCTCCGGGACGAAGGTGAGTTCATCGAGCTGTACAACCCCTCGCCGACCGAGGCTGTGGACGTCTCGGGGTGGCGCATCGAGGGCGTCGGCATGACGCTCCCGCCCGGTTCCGTCCTCCTTCCCGGCGGCTACCTCCTCGTGGTACGGAACGACGTCGCCTTCCGCCAGAAGTACGGCCCCGGCCACTTCGTCGCCGGGCAGTACGACGGAAAGCTCGACAACGGGGGGGAACGCCTGACCCTCCTGGACCGCGCAGGCGTCGTGGTGGACGAGGTGACCTACGACGACAACGCGCCGTGGCCGCAGGAAGCCGACGGGTCAGGGCCGTCCCTGGAACTCATCGCCCCCACGGCGGACAACAGCGTGCCGGAGGCATGGGCCGCGAGCACGGTGGCCGGTGGGACGCCCGGAGCCGCGAACAGCGTCGAATAGGGGCCCGTGCTCCGGGGCGAGCCCGGTCTGGACGACGGGGAGGAGCGTCGCGCCGCGCCTTCGAAACCCCGCAAGCGGGATCATCGGAGGGGCCGATAGAGGCCGGAAAGCCCGGGGGTCCGGACCTCGACCAGGGTGCCGTCCGGACCCGGGACCAGGAACAGGGCGTCCGCCCCGGGGATCCTGGACAGGACCTGGGTCCCGCGCGTTGGACCCAGGACGGACAGGGCCGTGGACAGGGCGTCCGCGCGCGCCGTGCCGGGACCGGTCCCGCGGACCACGACCGTGACGGACACCACGGACAAGGGTGCGGGGTGGCCCGTGCGCGGGTCGAGGATGTGGTGCACAAGGCGGTCGCCCACCCGGAGCGGCTGCTCGGTCGGACCGCTCGTCGAGACGGACAGGCGGTCGGGGCCCGACAGGACACCGACGGCGGCGCCCGGCCGGAACGGGTCCCTCACCCCGACGGACCAGGGTGTCCCGCGTGGGGACCGGCCCAGGACCGCGACCTCGCCCCCGCACTGCACCAGGTAGGACCGGACCCCGGCGGACTCGAGCATCCTCGCGACGCGATCCACCACGTAACCCTTGGCGATGCCTCCGAAATCGAGGGCCATGTCGGGCCGGTCGAAGAAGACGCCCTTCCGGTCCGGCGACCAGTGGACCCGCCACATCCCGACGCGGGCGAGCACGTCCCGGATTTCCGGCGGCTCCGGCGCGCGCCCCCGGCCCGCCGCCTCCCGCCACAGGCGTTCGAGCGGCCAGACCGTGGGGTCGAAGGCGCCGTCCGTTTCCCGGAATGCCCACCAGGATAGTTCCAACAAGTCGAATAGTTCGCTCGATACTTCTAAAGCATGGACCTTGACCGCCGCGTTCAGGCGCCCGACCTCGGAGTCAGAATCGAAGGGGTCGGCGACCTGGTCCACCCGGTCGAATTCGGCCCAGACCTCCCCCAGGAGGACCTCCGGCCGCACCCCGGGGGGGACGTCGAACTCCACGCGGGCCGCGATGCCGTGGAACACCTCCCGCTCGTCCGAAGCCCAGGCGGGGTCCGTGGCCGGCTCTGCAGACCCCAGGCGGACGGACCACGTCCAGACCTGCAACAGCGTGCCGGCGAGGACCGGGAACAGCAGCAAGCCGTTCATCGGGCGTCATTCTACGTCCGACAGGCGCGGAGTGGGCGCATCGGCGACTTCGTAGAAGTCCGGCATCCGGCGTCCGGGGTCCGGGATCCAGGATCCGGCGTCGCGTTGCCCGTGGCCTCGCCGCCGTGGCTCCGCCCATCGCGACCGACGTCGTCCTGGCACTGACGCTGTCACTGAACCTGCCCTCTGACCCTGTTTCTGAACTTGTCCAAGTACCCGCGGCTCCAGGCTCGCGATGAGTTTCTTCGTCGTCTTTGGCGCAGGGAACCGGTGGTCGAGTTCCTTCGTCGTCGCGGCGGGCGCCATGAGGGGCGCGGCTCGGAGGCCGCGCAGCCGGCGCGATTGCAAATCGCGCCTCCAGGACCACCAGGGGGTGAACGGCCCGTCGGGTGACCACCAACCCCA
>DYKK01000230.1 GCA_020722625.1 Anaeromyxobacter dehalogenans | reverse complement strand
GTCCCAGGCAGCGCCGGCGGGGAGACGCTGGGAGCGGTGGCCCAGAGCGGGCGGCGCGTGACGGGAAGTTCTCGCGAGCGGGCCCGCCGGGGCACCATGCAAGGGCGCCCGCCGTCTTCACCATGGCGGGCGCGGTGCTGGTGCAGGTACGGCTTCCCATAGCGCTGACCAGCGAGCAGTACATTACGCAACGAGCGTGGCGGGGCGCAAGCCTGCCCTACTGCCCGTTCGGCAACGACCCCTGCGGAGCCGTGGGCCACGGCAGCTACGGCCGCCTGAGACCACCGGGGCTGCGGATCGCGCGGCTGCTCTGCAAGCGCTGCGGGGTGACGATCGGGCTGCTGCCGGACTTCGCCGCGAGCCGGGTGAGCGGGACGCTCGACGACTTCGAGGCAGTCGGCGCCGCGGCCGAAGCGAGCCGGAGCCTGTGGGAGGCGGCCGATCGCGTGCGCCCCTTCGACGGAGCGTTCGAGAGCGCGGTGAAGTGGGTCCGGTTTCGGGCCCACAGGGTCCGCGCGCTGCTCGCCGTGGCGGTCGGTCTCGTCGGCGAGCTCGCCGGCTGCGAGCCGACCCTCGGCGCCGTGCGCGAGCGGCTCGGTCTCCAAGCCGGCGTGCTGCGGAGGCTGCGCGCGCTGTGCGAGCCGCACCTCGAGGCGCTTCCGGCCCCGCTCGGTCTGGTCCCCCGACCGCAGCCGGTGATGAAGCGGAAAAAGACCCACCCACAATCCACTGGTCCAGACCCGCCCGCCAAAGACCGGTAGTCCTGTCGCTCGACGGCCACCGGCGTCGCTGCCGGTGCCGAGCGAAAGGACGACGAGATGGACGACGAGTCGATGGCCCTCGCAGACCGGGTCGCCCTGTTCCGCTACGGGCTGATCGCGGACCTGGTGCACCTCGAGCGCGGCGAGGGGCTGTACGCGAAGCTGCGCGAGCGGGCCGAGAGGACCTACGAGATCCCGGGCACGACGCGCACGCGGGTCGCCCCGGACACGATGCGCGACTGGCTCCAGCTCTACCGCCGAGGCGGCTTCGAAGCGCTCAAGCCGCGCGTGCGCTCCGACCAGGGGAAGACCCGCGGCATCCCGCCCGAGGTCTGCGACCTGCTCGTGATGCTCGAGGAGGACAGGCCCGAGCTCCGGATCGCCGACGTCATCGAAGGGGCGTACGCCTCCGGCGAGGTGCCCGAAGGCGTCGTGCTCCACCTGAGCACGGTCCACCGGCTCCTCCAGCGGCGCGGCCTGACCGGACGCGGGCTCGAGGGCGCGTCCGAGGCCGCCGACCGCCGCCGCTTCAGCTTCGAGCGAGCGGGCCAGCTGTGGATGAGCGACGTGATGCACGGCCCGGCGGTCCGCACCGACGCCGGTCGCAAGCGCAAGACCTACCTCATCGCCTTCCTCGACGACGCCACGCGCGTCGTGCCCTACGCCGCCTTCGTCCTGTCCGAGAACACGCCGAGCTACCTGTCGGTCTTCAAGCAGGCCCTGATGCGTCGCGGCATCCCGGAGCGGCTCTACGTGGACAACGGCTCGGCCTTCCGCTCGCGCCAGCTCGCCCTGGTCTGCGCCAAGCTGTCCATCGCCCTGATCCACGCCCGCCCCTACCGTCCACAGGGAAAGGGGAAGCAGGAGCGCTGGTTTCGCACCGTGAGGATGCAGCTGCTGCGCCGCCTCGCTCCGGCCGACCTCGAGAGCCTCGAGGCGCTCAACCAGCGGCTGTGGGCCTGGACCGAGGGCGAGTACCACCACAGCCCCCACCGCGGCCTCGACGGCGAGACCCCCCTCGACCACTGGGCACGGACCGCCTCGGCCGTGCGCTACCCGAGCGGCAAGCTCGACCTCGACGACCTGTTTCTCGACGAGGCCCGCCGCCGCGTCCACGCCGACCGCACCGTCAGCCTCCACGGCCGCGTCTACGAGGCCGACCCAGTCCTGGTAGGCCGCGCGGTCCTGCTCCGCTACGACCCCGAGCGGCCCGACAGGCCCGTCCAGGTCTGGCACGACGGAGCCCGCCACCCCGACGCGCCGCCCGTCGACGCCTACGCCAACTGCTTCGTCAAGCGCAACGCCGACCGTCGCTCGGTCCTCGAGCCCTCGGCTCCACACCGCGCCAACACGCCGCCCCTGTCCTTGCGAAACCTCGGCAAGGGAGACGACGACCAGGAGGGACGCTGATGTACCGCCCACACTTCGGCCTCGGCCGCCTGCCCTTCACCAACGAGCTCGACTCCGACTCCCTTTTCGTCTCGGCCGCCGCCGCCGAGCTCGAGACCCGCCTCGGCCACCTGCTCGAGATGCGCGGCATCGGCCTGGTCACCGGCGAGCCCGGCAGCGGCAAGACCACCGTCGTCCGCAAGGTCAAAGACGCCCTCCACGCCGGGCTGTGGCGCCCTGTCTACGTCCCCCTGTCCACGGGCAACGTCATGGACATGTACAAGACCATCGCCTGGGAGCTCGGCCTGCCCGTCGAGCGCTCCCGCGCCGCCCTCTACAGGCAGATCCGCTCCGAGGTCACCCGCCTGTGCCGAGAGTCCCGCGTGCGTCCCTTCCTCATCGTCGACGAGGCCCACCATCTGCGCAGCGAGGTCCTCGAGGACCTCCGGCTCCTGACCAACTACCGCATGGACTCCGAAAACCGCCTCTGCCTGCTGCTCGTCGGACAGGCGGAGCTCCGCCGACGCCTCTCCATGAGCGCCCACGAGGCCCTCGAGCAGCGCATCGTCGTCCGCTACCACCTCGGCGGTCTCGGCCGCGACGAGCTCGGCCCCTACCTCGCACACCGCCTCAGGATCGCGGGAACCGAGCTCCCCCTCTTCAGCCCGGACGCCGAGGAGGCCATCTTCTCCGCCTCCCAGGGCATCCCTCGCCGCATCAACCTGCTCGCCCATCACACCCTGCTCGCCGCCGCCCTCGCCAAGAAGAAGACCGCCTCGTGCGAGCACGTCGAGGCGGCCATGCAGGAGCTGTCGTGATCGCCGCCGGCATCTGGGCCCGGCACGCTCGCCGCCGCCTCACCGTCGTCATCCTCCGACCCGACGGCTCTCGCCCCCCGTCGCTGCGCGTCGCGCGCACCGACGCCGCTCGCGACGCCCTCGTCCACTACCTGCTCGGCTTCGGGGGCCAGGTGCAGCTCGCCGTCCCCGACTCCGTCGCGGAGCAGGACGGGCTCCCCGAGCTCCTCCGCGGCCACCCCATCTGCGCCTGGCTCGTCCCAGACCCCCTCCTCGACGCCATCGCCGCCGCCGCCGGCCTCGGGCCCGCCGCCGCACGCTCCCGCGCCGCGATCCTCGCCCGCCTGCCAGCGGTCCCGACCTTCCGGCCCCTGCTCCGCCGAATCCCTCCACCCGACCCGCGCCAGCTCACCCTCGTCCGTTGAGCGCCAGCCCGAGCCGCGTCCGCCCGCCCACTCCCGCGCTCGCCCATCCGTCCCGACCCAAGCACCGCTGCCCGAATCCGGGAATCAGCTCACGTCGCCGCTGGAAACACCGCGGGAACCACCGCCGGAAACAACGTGGGATTCAACAACGAGTCCCTCGTAAAAAGTCGCCCTCGGCACGCCGTAGGGGATCGACGCGATCCGCGGGCTTTGCGATCATGGCGCTGCCGGACCGCCAGGGGCGGAGGAGCCAGCGTCGAGGGGGCCCATGTTCCGCAAGACCAACCCGCAACGGTCACTGCTCGAATGCGAGTTCCTGGTCCCGCCTGAGAAGGCGGAGCGGCTGAGACGGTCGTGGGCCGAGCCGTTCCGAGAGCGCATCCTGCCGCTGATCGACGAGGAGGTCTTCCGGGACGCCTTCTCCGAGACGACGGGGCGGCCGAACAAGTCGGTCCGGCTGATGCTGGGGCTTCACATCCTGAAGGAGTGGAACGACCTGACGGACGAGCAGGTCCTGGAGGAGCTGGAGTTCAACCTGTTGTGGCAGTACGCGCTGGGGGTGACGGCGGAAGAGGCGCACACGTGCCAGAAGTCGCTGCATAACTTCCGGGTGCTGCTGATGGAGTGCGACCGGGCGCGAGAGGAGTTCGAGCGGGTGACCCGAGCGCTGGCCGAGGCCGACGGGCTGTCGTTGGGACGGCAGCGTCTGGACTCGACGCACGTGATGTCGAACATCGCGGTGCTGACGCGGCTGGGGCTGTTGGTGGAGACGGTGACGCACTTCCTGAAGGAGCTGCGGAGGGAGGCGCCAGAGGAACTCGCGAGGTTGGACGGGGGCTACGGGCGACGGTACCTGGAGCGGGAGGGGTACTTCAGCGACGCGAAGCGGGAGCAGGCGAGGCGGCGGCTGCCAGTGGTGGCGACGGACATCTACGCGCTGGTCCGGGCGTTCGAGCTGAACAAGAAGGTCTCGGCGATGGCGGCGTATCGGCTGCTCGAGCGGGTGTTCGACGAGCAGTGCGAGGTCGTGGGTGGCGACGACGAGGGTGGCGACGACGGGGGTGGTTGTTCCGGCGGTGGGGGACTGCGGGTGAAGGTGAGCGACCCGAAGGAGGTGGGGAGCGACTCGCTGCAGAGCCCCCACGACCCTGACGCGACCTACGGCCACAAGGGCAAGGGCTACGAGGTTCAAGTCACGGAGAGCTGTGGGGAAGACAACCCGTACCAGGTCGTGACGGCGACGATGGTCAACGGAGCCCACGAGTCGGACCAGAAGGCAGTGGAGCCGATGCTCGACCGGCTCGAGCAGAGCGAGATGAAGCCGGAGGTGCTCGAGGCGGACACGGCCTACGGCAGCGGGGAGAACATCGTGGAGAGCGCGAAGCGAGGGGTGGAGCTCCACGCGCCGGTCCAGAACCCAGATGCGCCACCGGCCAAAGACCACTTCGCGGAGCCTGTGACCGACGACTACGCCCCGGCGGTGCCTCACGAGACGGAGCAAGCGAGCTCGGCAGCACCCCAGAGCTCGGAGGTCGACAAAGCGCTGGGCCTGGAGATGTTCGTCTTCAACGCGACATACCATGAGCTGCTTGGGTGCGCGGCGGGCCACGCACCAGCGAGCCAGCACGTGGCTGACGGACAGATCTTCGCGACCTTCTCGGCGGAGCACTGCGGGAGCTGTCCGCAGCGGTCACGCTGCCCGACCCGGTTGCTTTCGAGCGGGGACCGCCAGCTGCGTCGCAGCCCTGCGAGGATCGCCACAGAGGTGCGGCAGGCCGAGCAGCAGACGGCTGCCTTCAAGGAACAGTACCGCACGAGGAGCGGCATCGAATCGACCAACCACGAGGGCAAGGGACGCCACGGCCTCGGCCACCTGCGCATCCGACGCAGGCCGCGCGTCGAGCTGGCGGCGACGCTGAAGTTCCTCGCGCTCAACGTCAAGCGCGCAGTGCAGTACCACGTCCTGCAGATGGCCCAATGTACCGCGTGTCCCTGCTGAACAGGGGTCCGGGGCCGGTTCCGAGGCGTCCTGGGACGTCTGGGAGCCCCCGTCCCCCCGGAGACGCCGGTCTCGTCCCCTCAGCCGCCACCGGGGTTGACGTGCGCCTCGTCGGGCGCCCGACGAGGGGGGCGACGACCTTGCTCGCGCAGGGGGTTCTTACGAGGGACTCACCCTTGACCCTGCCCGAACCCGGTGAGATTCTCTCGATGCGGGCCCGGGTCAA
>DYKK01000229.1 GCA_020722625.1 Anaeromyxobacter dehalogenans | reverse complement strand
TGCTGCGCCGCCTCGCGGACCGCGGGATCCCCTTCGAACCACAGCAGAAGGTGCATGAAAGACATCACCATCGAGAAGTTGTTGAAGTTGCTCTTGCAGCCGCCCTTCTCGCCGATGTACGCCCACATCATCGGCAGGAACTCCGTGTAGGGCTTCGGGTCATCCACCTCCAGGGGCCAGGGCAGGCACGACTGCGGCCCGGAGCGTTGCAACAGGCAGTTTTCGTAGAAGTCGCGCAGGTCCTCGCGGCCCGTGGCCTCGACGGCCATCTTGATGAACGCGAGCGACTCCGCGGCCAGGAACCCCGGCGTGTCCGCGAACGAGGTCGCCCACAGTTTTCCGTGCTCGGTGACCCGCCCGTCCCAGTCCACGATGGCCAGGTGGTTCTCCATCAGGTGGACCCCGACCTTCTCGATGAGGTCGCGCACGGTCTCGTGCACGTCCGGGACGTCCACCAGGCGCCACAGAGCCCCGAGCGCGAACAGGTGCCCCGCGTACTCGTCCTGGCTCACGTTGTCCAGGAAGCACCACCCGGCGAACTCGTCCAGTCCGCAGTGATCCGTCTTCGTCCACTGCATCGTGTCGTGCGGGATGACCCACACGCACCCGTCGTTCCGGACCTGCACCCAGCGGTTGTCGTCCTTCTCGACGTCCGTGACGTAGGCCGCGTCGTCCTGCGGGCACGCGAGGCCCGACACCCCCGGCGGGATGAACTGCCTCGTGAAGACCCCGGGAACCCCGGTGATCTTCATCCGCGTGACCTCCCCTTCCAGCAGGAGGCGGATGTTGTCGAGCGCCGCCGGGTCCCGGGTGACCGCCCACCGGTAGGCCTGAGAGGCGAGGTACAGCCCGCTCCACAGGCCGTCGTTCTCGCCCGTGTGCCAGTGCTCCACGTCCTCCCAGGTCGCCTCGGCCTCGGGCACCGCGGCCTCGTAGCAGGGAGGCGTCGCCCCTCCCGTGCAGGCGACTTCGGTCTTCGGCAACGTTACCCCCATGACCCATTTCAGTTTGGGGTGCAGGTGCAGCCGGCGCGCGATGTCGTCGTACCACGCGGCCTTCTGGGCGAGGGTTCCGCCGGTCGCCAGCGGGTCGTCCGGGCAGGTCCCCCACGCGGGAGACCCGTACCGCCACGGGTCCACGCACGCGCCGCCCTCGCACAGGCGCCGCTCGTCCGCCATGCACGCGACCTCGGTCCACTGCCCGCTCACGCACCGGCGCAGGATGTGGCCGTCCTCCGAGCAGGACCAGTCGCCCTCGGCGCATCCGGCGTCCGCCGGAGAGCCGTCGTCCGAGGCGTCCGAGACCTCGCCCGGCCCCTCCTCGGAGACCTCGCCGGACAGGCCATCCGTGCCCGTGACATCCCCGCTTCCATCCCCGAGGACGTCGTTCGTCGTCCCACCGCCCCCGGAGGAACAGGCCAGGAATCCAGCCGCCACCAGGGTCCAGAATCGCCGCATCACGGGTTCCCTCCCGTCCACGCACCAGACTGACTCTATCATCGTTGGCGGATTCTGGTTCGAACGCGCTCCTTGACGACCCCGTGCTCGCTGTGGCACAACGCAATCCCAGGACCCACGCCGGATGCCCGCGTGTTCCTGCCCATCGGCGACACCCCGAATCCTCGCAACTTCCGGCCGTGGATGAACTGGGCGCTCATCGCGACGAACGTCGTGGTGTACGTGCTGGTGACGCTCCCCCTGTCGTTCACCGCCGTGGACCCCGAGGACCCGGCCCTGGCCGAGTACCTGCGCGTGGTCCTCCAGGACGTCCCGTGGTGGATGACGCCCCGAGCGGCCCACGAGGTCCTCGACACCCTGACCGCCTACGACCTGTTCGCCTTCGGACACGGGTACAAGCCCGGCGCGCCCGAGTGGTCCGACCTGCTGACGTGCATGTTCCTGCACGGCGGGTTCGCGCACCTCGCGGGCAACATGCTCTTCCTGTGGATCTTCGGAGACAACGTCGAGCACCGCCTGGGACGCCTCGGGTACCTGGCGACCTACCTCCTCACGGGCATCGTCGCGACGTGGACCTTCTCGTGGTTCGCGGGCGACTCGATGGTCCCGCTCGTGGGCGCGTCCGGGGCGATCTCGGGCGTGATCGGCCTGTACTATCTCCTGTTCCCGCGCAACCGCGTGCGGACGTTCGTCTTCCTGTTCCCGTTCGTGATGGACGTGTGGCTGATCCCGGTGCGGTGGGTCCTCGGGTTCTACGTCCTCGCGGACAATCTGCTGCCGTTCGTCCTGGGCGCCGAGTCCGGGGTCGCCTACGGGGCCCACCTGGGCGGGTTCGTGGCGGGACTCGGCATGGCCTGGGGAGGCGAGCGCCTTGCGTGGCGCTGGCCGTGGGCCGAGCGCGGGTGGCGCACGCGGTTCGAGCGCCCGGCGGGGGCGATCGGGGGTGGACGGGTGGGCCAGGACGGTGCGGTCGGGACCGGACCCCTCGCGCCCTTGAGGGCCGCCCTGCGGGAGGGCGACCGCACGCGGGCGATCGCGGAGGTCGCGCGGCTGGAGCGCGCCGCCCTGGCGGGGCTGACACCCCCGGAGGTCGCCACCCTGGCCACCTGGCTCGACGACCTCGGGTATCCCGCGGCGGCCACGCGACTGCTCCGGCAGTACCTGGTGGACCATCCGCGCTCGCGGGACCTCGCGCGAATCTACCTGGCGCTCGGGCTGCTGCGCCTGAAGCAGGGACAGCAGGCCGCGGCCTACCAGTACCTGTTGAGCGTCTTCGATCTGGACCCGGACCCCGACACGGCCGACCTCGCCCGCGAGGCCCTGCGCCGCCTCGATCTAGACCGCAGGGCCCTGCGGACCCCGTGACCGCCGCCGCACCGCCCACCCCAGGGCAACGGCCGCGATGAGGGCGAACTCCCCCATCGGCGGCGTCCCGGACGCGTTGCACCCGCAGCCGCCCCGCGGGGACGGCCCGGAACCGGGGTCCTCCACCACCCCGCCGTCCGGGTGCAGGACCTCCTGGCCCGCGTCCACGCCCGGGTCCGCTCCGAGGTCTTCCGCCACGGCCGGTTCCGGGGGGGCGTCCTCGATCAGGCCCTCGTCCGGCGGGGCCCCCGGGTCGTCCGCGACCGCCTCCGGGACGCCCTCGTCCGGCGCCGGCGCGTCCGGGATCCCTCCCTCGTCGGGCGGAGGTCCGCCCACGCGGGTCACGGTCGCGAAGCGGGACGGGTCCTTGGAGAGCCCGATCCCCGGGGTCCATTGCAGGAACCCCTCCCGGCCCGATCCGTCGTTCTCGTTCACCAGGAAGGTCATCCCGAAGGTCTCGGGCGGCATCCCCCCCGTCGCGAACCCGACCTCGTAGAAGGTCCGGTTCGCCTTGCGCACGACTGCGGCCTGGACCGGGCAGTCCACGGCCCCCGTCGGCGCGTGAAAACAGGACACGAGCACGTCGTCTCCCGCGAGCGCGACTCCCACCTCCCAGTCGTCATCGTCGTCGTACGCCCGCGGGGTCTGATCGCCCGCCAGGTCCAGGGCGAACTGCACCGAGTCCCCGAGCCACAGCGACTCCGCCGGCTCCTGGGCCACGTGCGTGTTGTCCGTGACCTCGAACGCGAGGTACAGGTGCGCCTCGTCCCAGGTCATGCGGCCGTTCGCGGTCAGGTCGGTCGGTCCCGCGGGCGTGCCGCCGTCCAGCCCGATCCAGTCCTTTTCGATCACCAGCTGGATCTGCGCCACCCCGCCCCATTCCGCCAGGTCGCCGTCCACCACGGGTCGCAGCCACGAAGCCTCGTAAGTCTTCGGGATCACGGGCTTGACCGACACCCCGAACTCCGCCTCGGCCTGGAACTGCCCGTCGTCCACGCGCACGCGTCCCTGCGTGAAGCCGTGGAACGCCGGGTCCGGGTAGGCCGACAGGAAGCGCCCGTCCTCGATCGCGACGCCGGCCGCGGGGTCGCCCGCGTCCACGAGCGAATAGACGAGGTCCTCCGGCGGGGTGTCCGGGTCCTCGGTGTATTCCCACAGGTCCACGGCCCGGACCGCCTCGCCTCCTTGCTCCAGCACGATGAGCGGAAGGGTCTTCCACGCGGGCGGCGCGGGCGGACACGCCGGCGGATGGTCTGCGATGAACGCCTGGATCGCCTCCCACGCGGGCTTGGGCGTCCCGTCCACCCGCAGGATGCCGAAGGCGTAAAGGTGCCCGTCCACCACCGAATCGCGGGCGTCGTACAGGAACACGCGGGCGAGGTTGGGCCAGGGGTCGTTGTCGCTGCCGTCCCAGGTCCCGGACGCGACCTGGTCCCGCGCGGCCAGGAACGCGGCGTGATACGAGGCCTGGTCCTCCTCGCTCACGCTCCCCCCGCCCGTCCATCCCCCGTAGGCCGGGGTCTCCCATCCGTACTCGGTCAACCAGACCTCCTTGCTCGGCGCGTACCTGTCCACGATCTCCTTCAGCGACGAATGGGTCTTCACGAGCCCGACCACGCTATCGAACTCGCCGTCAATCACGGCCGCCATCAGCGCGGTTGCGTTCTTCTTGTAGAAATGATGCGTGATGATGTCCATCGAGGACCCGGCCCGGTCGAGGACCTGGGCCAGGTCAATCTCCCACCCGTTGAACGTGCAGACCCCGAGGACGCACGACCCGTTGTCCCCGTTCCACTGCGAGGAATCCGCGACCCCGGCCAGTTCCGGCCCCAGGACGAGCGCGCCCGGGTCCTCCCACCGGACGGCCTGGGCCCCGGGCACCAGGACCCGGTCCACGTAGTCGTCGAGCGTCCCCTCGAAGAAGGCGTCCAGGTTGGGTTCGTTCCACATCCCCCAGTGACGCACCCGACCCTTGAAGTGCTGGACGGTCGTGATCACGAAGTCCATCCAGTCCTTCTCGTGCGCCGGCGGCTTCGTCAGGCACGGGTCGGACGTGCCGTCCTCGCAGGTCTGGTCGGCGACGGCCCACTTCGGGGAATAGGCGAGGGTCGCGAACACGTGGAGCCCGCGCGCCCGCGCCTCGTCCACGGCCTGGTCCAGGACCTCGAAGTGGAACTCCCCCTTCTGGGGTTCGATCTGGAACCAGTTGAAATCCATGCGCACCCAGGCGAACCCCGCGTCGGCCAGGGCCTGAAGGGTGGCCGCGTCCGGGATGTGGGCGTTGGCCCCGTAAGGCGAGCACTCGCCGGCCGGCGCGGCCCCGAGCCGTCCCGCCGCGAGCAGGAGCCCCCCGATCATCGCCCAGGTCGGTGCCCGGTTCATGGCGCTGTCTCCGGAATCGTCGCAGGAATGCTACCTCGCTGCTTCGGAAGTTTCCACGAGGAACCGCGTGTCGGACAGGGCCATCGCAACCCCCTGGGGGACCGGGATCCGGCATCCGGCATCCGGGATCCGGGGTCCGGTGTCGCGGGGAACGTGGCGTCGTCGTCCTGCGGCGTTCATCGCGTCCAACGTGGGCCTGACAGAGGCCGCTGAAAAACGGCGACACGCAGAGGCGGCTGGATTCGTCGCGGCGCCCCGGCCCCGCGTCCAACGTGGTCCTGTCACTGACACGGACACTGAACCTGTCCACTGAATCTGCCCTCTGTCACGACATTGCCTGGAATTCTGTGGTTTTTTTGCAGATCGGTGGCGGACGGCGCGAGCGGAGTTGGCT
>DYKK01000228.1 GCA_020722625.1 Anaeromyxobacter dehalogenans | reverse complement strand
TGGGGGGGGAAGTCGCGGCCCCAGGGTGGTGAAATGAAACGAAGCAGATTTCATGCTTGTTCAGAGACTTGCGAAAATTGGTGGCGGATCTCGGACCGGGCGGCGTGACGGGCGAGCGGGCGGAAGGGGAGCGGACATGTCGAGAATCCTCGTGACCGGGGGCGCCGGGTTCATCGGGTCGCACCTCGTGGACGCCCTCGTCGGGCGGGGCGACTCGGTCGTGGTCGTGGACAACCTGTCCTCGGGGCGCGAGGAGAACCTCGCCCGCGTCCGGGACCGCATCGAGTTCGTGCGCGGGGACATCCGGGACCTGGACCTCATCCGGTCCCTCACGCGCGGTTGCGACCACGTGCTCCACGAGGCCGCGCTCGCGTCCGTTCCCCTGTCCGTGGACGACCCCGAGACGACCACGGCGGTCAATGTCCAGGGGACCCTCAACGTCCTGATCGCGGCCCGGGACGCGGGTGTGAAGCGCGTGGTCTTCGCGGCGTCATCGGCCGCCTATGGGGAAACGGACGTCACACCCCAGGCCGAGAACCTCCTCCCGGCCCCGGTGTCGCCCTACGCGGCGAGCAAGGTCGCCGGGGAACTCTACCTGCGCGTCTTCGCCGAGGCGTACGGGCTTCAGACCGTTTCCCTTCGGTACTTCAACGTGTTCGGTCCCCGCCAGAACCCGCGCTCCCACTACGCGGCGGTCATCCCGAAGTTCATCACCGCGGTGCTCGCGGGCGAGCCCCCGGTCGTCTTCGGGACGGGCCGGCAGTCCCGCGACTTCATCCACGTGGACAACGTGGTCCACGCGAACCTCCTCGCCCTGGAGACCCCGGGCGTGCCCGGCGGGTCCGTGTTCAACGTGGGGGCCGGGGAGGCATACGACCTGTGGACGCTCCTCTCCGTCATCGCGGACGAGACGGGCACCCGCCCGAAGCCGGTCTTCGCCCCGCCCCGGGCGGGGGACGTGATGCGCACGCAGGCCTCGATTGATGCGATCCGCGCCGCGCTCGGCTACCGGGTCGTCGTGGACTTCCGCGAAGGCCTCCGCCGGACGATCGCCTGGTACCGGGAGAATCGGTCCCCTTGATCCGATTCTCGTGGACCGGACGCGGAGGGTCGTGTGGGGACCGGTCGGTCGTCGGACGCCCGCGGTCACGAAGGCACGACCTTCTCCGGGCCGACGCGGCGGTAGCGCAGGCCGCAGGTGACCTCGCGGCCCTCGATTTCGTAACGCTCGCGGCACTCGGCGGTGTCGCCGTCGAAGCGCAGGCGCGCCCCGCACCGGCAGACCCACCCCACGATGCGCGCGGGGACCCCGGCGACCAGGGCGTGCGCGGGGACGTCGCGGACCACCACAGCCCCGGCCGCCACGAAGCAGGCCTCACCGAGTTCGTGCCCGCACACGATGACCGCCCCGGCCCCGATGGAGGCATGGCGCCGGACCACCGTCTTCTGATAGGCGTGGTGCCTCGGGATGGCGGCCCTCGGAAGGGGGGACGACAGGTTCGTGAACGTCATCGAGGGGCCGCAGAACACGAAGTCTTCCAGGACCACGCCGTCATAGAGGTTGACGTTGTTCTGGACCTTGCACCCCTCCCCGAGGACCGCGGTCGCGCCGACGAAGACGTTCTGCCCGAGGTTGCACCGCGGGCCGATCCGCGCGCCGGCCATCACGTGCGCGTGGTGCCAGATCCGGGTCCCCTCCCCGATGTTCGGGTCGCAATACCCGTTGGCCTCGGTCTCGCCGTCCAGGATCGCGGTCGGGTGCGCGAAGTAGGCTTTCCGGGGGGTCATGGCATCCTCGTCAGGCCTTCACGACCTTGTCGTGCGAGCCCCTGTACACGCCGCGGGTGTCCACGATCAGGCGCGCGTCCTGGAGCAGCCTTGTCCAGTCAATTCCGTCATGGTTCGTCGCGATCAGCACCGCGTCGAACTCGGCGGCGCGCGACAGGGGGACGCTCTCGCGGCCCGCGAGGTGCGGGTGCTCGCGGGTCTTCGGGATCACGGGGATGAACGGGTCGTGGTACGACACGACCGCGCCCCGGGCCTCGAGCAGGTCGATGAGCCGGAACGACGGGGATTCGCGGGCGTCGTCCACGTTCTTCTTGTAGGCGAGCCCGACCAGCAGGACCCTCGCCCCGCGCAGCCCTCGTCCCCGCGCGGAGAACGCCTCGAGGACCTGCTGCACGACATGGTGGGGCATGGCCGAGTTCACCTCCCCGGCCATCTCGATGAACCGCGTGGGCATGTCGTATTCCCGCGCCTTCCAGGTCAGGTAGAACGGGTCGATCGGGATGCAGTGGCCCCCGAGCCCGGGTCCCGGCGTGAACTTCATGAACCCGAACGGCTTGGTCGCCGCGGCCTCGATGACCTCCCAGACGTCAATGCCCATGCGGCCGAAGACCATCTTCAGTTCGTTGACGAGCGCGATATTCACTGCACGAAACGTATTTTCCAGAATCTTCGTCGCCTCGGCCACCCGCGTGGAGGACACGGGGACCACGCGGACCACCACCTGGCCGTACAGGGCCTTCAGCATCTCAAGGCCGGCCGGGTCGTCCGCCCCCACGACCTTGGGGATGGTCGCGGTGTCGAAGTCGGGGTTGTTCGGGTCCTCGCGCTCCGGGGAATACCCGATGTGGAAGTCCTGGCCGGCGCGAAGCCCGGACCGCTCGAGGATGGGGCGCATCACCTCGTCGGTGGTGCCCGGGTAGGTCGTGGACTCCAGGACGATCAACTGGCCGGGCCGCAGGTGCGGGGCGATGGCCTCGCACGACCCGACGATGTAAGACATGTCCGGTTCGCGGTGTGCCGTGAGCGGGGTGGGAACGCAGATCAGGATCGCGTCGCAATCCCGAGCCCGCGAAAAGTCCGAGGTGGGATCGAATCCGCGGGCCGCCAGTTCCGCGACGACCTCGTCGGAGATGTGGCGGATGTAGGTCCGCCCCTGTCGCAGCCTCTCGACCTTTGCGTCGTCCGTGTCGAGGCCCACGACCCGGAACCCCCTGCGAGCGAACGCGACCGCGAGGGGCAGACCGACGTAGCCGAGCCCCAGCACGCCGACCACCGCCGTCTTTTCGCGGATCCGGTCCAGCAGGTCTGTCATCTCCACCTCCTCCGCGGCCGCGCCCCCGGCGCGGGCAGGCGTCAGTCCAGCGGCAGCCGCACCCGCCGCCTCTCCTCCGCGGCCCGGTAGATCGCGAGGATCAGTTCCAGCGACTTCCGGCCGGACCGCCCGTCCGTCTGGGGTTCCGCCTCCCCCCGCAGGACCGCCAGGACGTTCTCGTAGTACCCGCGGTGCCCGTGGCCATAGACCGTCGGGGGCGTGTAGCCGGCCTCGAGGATGCCGCGGTCCTCGTCCTCGTAGCGGTCGAACTCCCATTGCTCGATTCGGTTCAGCGCGACCCCGCCGACCCGCGCGGTCCCGCGGGTCCCGAGCAGGGTCACGGACCCCTCCAGGTTGCGCGGATACACGAGCATGGTCACGTTCAAGGTCCCGACGGCCCCGTTGCGGAACCGCAGGACCGCCGCGCCCGTGTCCTCGGTCTCGATCCGGCGTTCGAGGGTCGCGGTGAAGGCCTCGACCTCCTCGACGTCGCCCGCGAGCCACTGCACCAGGTCCACGTAGTGGGAGGCCTGGTTCATGATCGCGCCGCCGTCCAGGGCCCGCGTGCCACGCCAGGGGGCCTGGTCGTAGTAGTCCTGGGGCCGGGTCCAGAAGACGTTGACCTCGGCGTAGCAGATGCGCCCGAATCGGCCCTTGTCCACGGCCTGTTTCAGAAGGCGCACCGTGGGGTTCAGGCGGTTTTGTTTCACAACGAACAATCTGCGGGACAGGCGGTCGCACGTCTCGATCAGGCGGTCCACGGGCGGCAGGGTCACGCCCATCGGCTTCTCGGTGACCACGTGGTACCCCGCCTCGGCCGCGAGGATGCCGTGCTCCGGGTGGAGGCCGGACGGCGTACACACCGACACGACATCGAAGCCCCCGGCCTCGAGCATCCGCCCGTACTCGGTGAACCAGGGCACGCCGCCGGCCTTCTGCGCCGTGGCCCTCGCGCGCTCCTCCACGAGGTCGCAGACCGCCGCGACCCGGGCGCCCGGCAGCGACCCGAGGGCCTCCACGTGATATCCCGAGATGCGACCGCACCCCACGATGGCGAAGCGGATCGGTTCCTCTGCCATGGGCTCAGACCCCCTCCTTCCTTGCACCGCGCGGCCCGCGTCACGACCTGGGGGACCGCGTGAGACCGGCGAACGCTAGCACAAGAGCGGCCGCGAATCCAATCCAGGGTCAAGAAACGGCGCCTGGCCTCTTCGTGGTTCCCCTGGAGACGCGAGCACCGCTCGCGCCGCCTGCGACCGATCGCCAAGTGAACCTCGGACTCCCCGGCAACGCAGGGGCAGGGACAGGTTCAGGGGACAGGTTCAGTGACAGAGGACAGTGACAGGGTCAGTGTCAGTGACAGTGCCAGGTCCACGTTGGTCGCGATGGACGGCGAATGAGGATGGAGCCACGTCCACCGCGACCCCGGATGCCGGACCCCGGCCTCCAGAGATTCAGTGGACAGGTTCAGTGACAGTGTCAGTGTCACGTTGGTCGCGATGGGCGGGGCGTCACGACGGATGCACGTGCAGCGCGACACTGAACCCCGGGGGGCGCGGCTCGGAGGCCGCGCAGCCGGCGCGATTGAAAATCGCGCCCCCAGACCGGGCGAGCCGCGGCCGGGCGGATGATGCGCCTCGAGACCCACGCGGCGAGCCAGGTCAGGACCACGAGGAGGCCCGACGATGCGTCGCCGCCGGCCCGGCACCCCCCGCCGCTCGTGCCGCCCCCGGTCCCTCCCGGGGTCGCCACGCACCGCCCGTAGGACCAGCGGGAACCCGGGGGGCAGGAGGCATCGGCGCCGCGGTCCCGGACCGGGACCGTCTCGACGGGTCCGCTTCCATCCGGGGTCGCGAGGTCCGTCCCGGCCGCCTCCTCCGCCGGTCCTGCCTCGTCGCCGGGTTGGGGCAGGTCGGCGGGGCCCTGGGCATCCTCCGTTCCGGGGTCCGGGACCCCGGCCACGCACGTCCCCGTCTGGTCGCAGGTCCGGCCCGGCCCGCACGTCCCGCACGACCCTCCGCACCCGTCGTCCCCGCACTGCTTCCCGGTGCAATCCGCCACGCAGGGCCCGGTCACGCACTGGCCGGAGGCGTTGCAGACCTTGCCGGCGGGGCAGGTCCCGCACGACCCTCCGCACCCGTCGTCCCCGCAGTCCTTCGCGTCGCACTGCGGGACGCACCCCTGGCACTGGCCCCAGATGCTGCACGTCTGGCCCGCCGGGCACACCCCGCACGCCTCCGGCTGGTCCGGGCATCCTCCGTCCCCGCACTCTCGCGCGGTGCAGTTCGGGGTGCAGGTCGGGGTCACGCACTTCCCGCCGGCGCAGACCTGACCCGCAGGGCACGTCCCGCACACCCCCCCGCACCCGTCCTTTCCGCACACGGCCCCGGCGCAGTACGGGGTGCACACGCACTTCCCGGCCACGCACGACCACTGGGGTCCGGTCCCGCAGGTCCCGCAGGACCCGCCGCACCCGTCGTCCCCGCACTTCTTCTCCACGCAGGGGGTCACGCACTGGG
>DYKK01000227.1 GCA_020722625.1 Anaeromyxobacter dehalogenans | reverse complement strand
CCTTGCGAAGGAGCGCCGCCATCTCGCCGGTCGGGGGCACGCGCGGGCTGTGGACCTTCTGGACTGCGAAGGCGAGCCACGAGCGGACCTCGGCATCGAGGTCGGCCTCCGTGGACAGGTCCACGGGGACGTGCCACAGCGGGCAGGACGGCGCCACCCACACCGATTCGCGGACAGCGCGGGGGCGACCCGGTCCAGGACCGCGTCGAGGTCCGCGCGCCAGACGTTGCGCCCGTCCACGACCCCGACCGACAGGACCCGATCCCGCGGCCACGCCTCGAGCACGGCGTCCATCTGGCCGGGTGCCCGGACAAGGTCCACGTGCAGTCCCTCCACCGGGAGCGATGCCGCGGTCCCGAGATTGTCTTCGAGGCCGCCGCAAAACGTGGTCACGAGGATGCGCGGACGCGGATGGTTTCCCGATAGAAACTCGTAGGTCTTCCGGAACGCCCGCTGCCAGTCGCCGGGGAGGTCCAGGATCAGGATCGGCTCGTCCACCTGGACCCACGAGACGCCCATCCGCGACAGTCGGCTCAGGACCTCGGCATCGTGGGGCAGCAGGCGCCCGGCGAGGTCCAGGCGAGATCGGCCCGCATCCCACCGCCCGACCTCCTTTCCAAGCCACAGGAAGGTCAGGGGCCCCAGGACGACCGGCTTGGCCGGCACGCCCAGGTCCAGGGCCTCGCGGACCTCGTCGAACAGGCGGCGTGAGGACAGCCGGAACGGCTGGTCCGGGAGGAACTCGGGCACCAGGTAGTGATAGTTTGTGTCAAACCATTTCGTCATCTCGAGGGCCGGGACGTCCGGGCCTGTGGGCGCCCGTCCCCTTGCCATCCGGAAGATCGTGTCGAGGTCCACGTCGCCGTCGGAAGGTCCGAATCGGTCCGGGAGGGCCCCGAACATCGCGGTGGTGTCCAGCACGTGGTCGTACCAGGTGAAGTCCCCGACCGGGACGAGGTCGAGCCCGGCCTGGGCGCGCCACATCGCCGACCGGATCGCCCGTCCCGCCGCGGCAAGCCCGGCCCCGTCAATCCGACCGGCCCAGTAGTCTTCCACGGCCTTCTTCATCTCGCGGTGAGGGCCGATCCGCGGGAACCCGAGGTTGTGTGCGAGCACGGTTTTTCCCCTTCAGAGAGATGCTTCCAGGCCGCGGGAATGATACCGGCGCCTCGTTTCCTTGGCGAGGACTTGCGGCGTTTGCTACAGTCAGTACAGGACGGCAAAGGGTCACCGCGGTGTCCCGTGTCTCGACGCTCCTGGTCGCCTGCGGTCTGTGCGCGGGGTGCGCGGGGGCGATTCCGGAACCACCCGTGGAGCCCCGGGCTGAACCGGACATCGCGGGGCGTCCCGCGGATGCGGGGATCATGGGTGCGCCTCGTCGCGGCCTGGAAACGCGGCTTCAGGGTCTGCCCCTTCCCCCGGTCCCGCGCGAGCATCCGAAGGTCGGGCGCCTGACGGGCAAGGGTTCCCTTGCGATCGGGACGACTCGGGACGGTTTCGTCGTTGACTGCCGTCCCTTCCCCCTGGAAGGTCCGCACCACCGGGTCCTCGCGGAGCAGGCGCGGCGCGGGACGAACTGCGGGACCGACGAGATGGTCGCGGCCCTTCTGCGCGCCGCCGAGGCCGTGGCGAGGCGCTACCCCGGCGCGGTCCTGACCGTGGGGAACCTGTCTCGCGCGGGGGGCGGGGACATCCCGTGGAGCATCTCGCACAACGCCGGACGGGACGCGGATGTCGGGTTCTACCTGGTCGGACCGGACGGCCGCCAGGTCGTGCCGGACGGCCTCGTGCGGCTGGACCGCACCGGCCGTGCCGAGGTCGCGAGGCCGGACGGCCGGATCGAATCGGTGCGCCTCGATGTCCGGCGGACCTGGTGGCTCGTGCGCACGCTCCTGACGGACCCGGCCATCGAGGTCCAGTGGCTGTTCGTGGCCCGCCCCATCCGGAGCATGCTCCTCGGGTACGCGCAGCGCCGCGGAGAGTCCGCCGCCCTGGTCGCGAAGGCGGCCGAGGCCATGGCCCAGCCCCGGCGGGCCCTGCCGCACGACGACCATCTGCACGTGCGGATCTACTGCGCCCTGGACGACCTCTACGAGGGATGCCGGGACGCCGGGAGCGACCGGTCGTGGCACGTGGCTCGACCGGACCGCGTCGAGGCCCGCGTGCGGGAACTCAAGGGCCTGCTGTCGTCCCGATCCGGGGCGACACGGGCCGCGGCGATCACGGTCCTCGGCCGCATGGAACGGCGCGAGTTCCTCCCGGTGTTCGCGCGTTCCCTGTTCGACCGCGACCCCGGCGTCAGGCTCGCGGCGGCTTCCGCCCTGCGCGAGACGGGGGTCGCCGGGGTCGAGGACGCGGTGGTCCGGGTCCTGGCGCGCGGGTCGGACGAGACCCTCGTCCCGGTCCTGTTCGATGCCCTGAACCGGACCCTTCGTGGCGAGCGCCGGGTCGAGGTCCTCGCTCGCCTTCTCCACATCGCCCGGGAATATCGTCTGAATTTCGATGTATTCGAAACGAGGATGTCCGTCGCGGAGCGGGCGCTCGAGGAACTGGAGGCCAGCCAGGCTCGATGGGCCGTGCCCGCGCTGGTCCGGGCCCTCCGGAGACCCGGCGTGGACCGCGCGGCCGTCCAACGGGCCCTGACCCGCCTGACCGCGTTCGACCCCGGGCCCTCCGAGGACCCCGCGCGGGCCTGGGAAGCGTGGTGGCGGGCGCACCGCAGGCAGACCCCGGAGCAGTGGTACATTTCGGCCTTCCGGGAGGCGGGGATCCTGCCGGACGAGGCCGTGGGTCCGGGCGGGCTGGAGGCCCTGGCCCGGGTCGTCCGGGGCGAGGCGGGCCGCGGGTGGGTGGGGCGGACCGACGAGGCCCCTCGCCGCGCCGCGTGGCGTCTCTTGATGGGGTTCGCGTCCCGCATCGCCCCCGGAGGGAGGCGCCCGTGGCCGGCAGACTCGATCGAGCCGTGGGCGGTCCTGGCCGACAGCGTGGCCGGGAGCCTGCTCTCGGCAGCCACGATCGGGTCGCCGCCGCACCCAGGCGCCACACCCTCTCCTTGATCCTCCGAAAGAGACTCGCACCATGACCGCCGCCACGGACCTCGATCCATGAGCCGGGGGCGTTGGACGGACGGGGGGGAGTGGCAGTAACAGGGGCAGGGACAGAAGACAGTGACAGGAGACAGTGGCAGTGGACAGAGACAGTGTCAGTGACAGAGGCAGGTCCGCGTTGGTCGCGGGTAACCGCTCGGTCGTCCCTCCTTTTTGACCGATACCGTGAATGCGAGGATGCCGTCCGGAGGTGATGCCAATGGACGGCGAGAGACTCACAGGACGAACCAGGGCGAAGGCCTGGTCTTGGGACCGGGCGAAGCGGGAGATGACGGCGTGGGCGTTGAGCGGTCTGACCATGACCGAATACGCCAGGGTCCAGGGCCTGCCGGTGAAGCGGCTGTGGGCGTGGAGCGGGCGGCTTCGGAAGGCGGGATGGGTGGCGGCGAAGGGCGAGGGGGCGGATGGAGGGATGTTTGCGCCGGTCCGGGTCATCGGGTCCCGGTCGGAGGGTGCGCCGGGCTTTGAGGTCGTGGTCGGCAACGGGATGACGGTCCGTGTGCCGAACGACTTCGTGGACCATGCGTTGAGACGCTTGCTGGAGGTGGTCGTGTCATGTGGACCTTGCCGCCCAGCGTGAAGATCTATGCCTGCACGAGACCGACCAATCTGCACCTGTCCTTTGACGGACTGGCGGGACAGGTGATCGGGGTGGTCGGCCAGGACCCCATGAGCGGTCATTTGTTTGTGTTTTTCAACCGGCGGAGGGACCAGGTCAAGGTCCTGTACTGGGACCGGTCGGGGTATTGCGTGTGGTCGAAGCGACTGGAGCGAGGCCGATACCGGACCACCTGGCTGGCTCCTGGGTCGGATGGGACCGTGGAGGTTGAAGCGGCGGAACTGGGGCTGTTGCTCGAGGGGATTGACCTCGATGGGGCCAGGAGAAGGCCCCGGTGGGAGCGGGGGATTCCGACAAGAGCATCAATGTAGTACTATCATGAGAGATGTCATATAATGTGATATAACACCTTCTATCACTGTCTGTGGCAGGTCGTGATGTCGTCCTACGTGGTGGGGACGGACGACACGGGCTTGCGGGTCCTGGTCCGCCGCGACCCAGCGGGGGTGAAGCGCGGGGTGATGTGGGTGTACGTGGGAGACGCCCGGTTCGTGGTGTTCCAGTATTCCCCCAACCGGCGCATGGAGCACCCGCTGACCGCGCTGTCCGAGCGAACGGGGATCGTCCAGTGCGACGCGTACGCGGGCTATCGCCGCCTGGCGCACGACCGCCAAGACATCGTCCGGGCCGGATGCATGGCCCACGTCCGGCGGAAGTTTGAGGTCGCGGAACAGTCCAACGACCTCCGGGCCACCCTGTTCCTGGACCTCATCGGCCTGATGTACCGCGTCGAGGCCAAGGCGACCGAGGCCGAGGCGACGCCCGAGCAACGCCTCATGCTCCGGCAGACCCTCACCGTCCCCCAGATGGGTCGCTTGAAGGCCCTGCTCGACCAGTACGAGCCGGCCGTCCCGACCAAGACGCCCCTGGCCGTGGCCATCCGCTACGCCCGGGAGGAATGGCCGGCGTTGCAGGTCTTCCTCCACGATGGACAGGTGCCGATTGACAACAACGGAGTCGAGAGGGCGATCCGGCCGATCGCCGTGGGCCGGAAAAACTATCTCTTCGCGGGGTCGGACCAGGGGGCCCACAACGCCGCGGTGCTGTATTCCATCCTGGGCACCTGCGCCCTGGTCGGCGCCGAGCCGATCGCCTACATGACGGATGTCCTGACCCGCATCGCGAACGGCTGGCCGCATTCTCGGGTCCGGGAACTCCTGCCGGACGCCTGGGTCGCCCAACGTCGTAGGCAGCGAGGCGACCCCGGACCGACCGACGCCGTGGAGTCCGGTCCCCCACCCCTGCCATCCACCGGGCCTCCCTGAAATCTCCTGGACCCCACGAGCCCCACGCCCCCCTGGTCGAAGCGACGCCCGATGCGCGGTCACCGCGGGCTCGCCCGCCGTCCCGCCGTTGTGTCCGTGTATCCCGCCAGGCTCCGGCATCCCGGATCCCCGCACAACCTCCCCGGCAACAGTCTGAAGGCTCCCCCTACCCCCGGTCCAGAGGCGACGGTCGAGCGGTTACGGTCGCGGGGGATGGGGCACCACGACAAAGGCCCGTCCACCGCGATACCGGACCCCGGATGCCGGAGTCCGGGGTCCGGGGTCCGGGGTCCGGGGGTCGCGGCGAACGTGGCTCCGTCATCATCGTCCCGTACCCCGCGTCCAACGTGGCCCTGACACTGTCACTGCCCCCTGTCACTGCCCCCTGTCACTGTTTCTGAACCTGTCCACTGAACCGGTCCCGGGGTCCGGGGTCCGGCATCCGGGATCCGGGGTCCGGGGTCGCGGTGCACGTTGCTCTCGTCGTCATGCGCCGCTCATCGCGTCCAACGTGGCCCTGTCACTGACACTGTTCCTGAACCTGTCCACTGAACCTGTCCCCGGGATCCGGGGTCCGGCATCCGGGGTCCGGGATCCGGGGTCGCGGTGCACGTGGGTTTGTCGTCATGCGCCG
>DYKK01000226.1 GCA_020722625.1 Anaeromyxobacter dehalogenans | reverse complement strand
GTGGCGCGACCGGATCGTCCTCCACATTCCGACGTGGGTCCTTGTCACGCTGGCCCTTCTCACGCTGTCCGGCCCAATGTTGGGTTGGATCTTCACGGGGATCTCGGTCGCGCAGCTTGTGTTCGACGTCGTTCGGTGGGCCTTCGAGGCCATCGGTCTGGGGGATTTCCTCGGCCGGATCGTCGGGGTCATCCTCACGATCCTGCTATTCCTACTCGGGTACCTTCCGCTCGTCCCGGCCTTGATCGTGTTCCGCGATTGCTTCGACGAGACGGAGGCCGACGCCAAGTACCGCTGCCTCCGGATCCTCATGGTCGCCTGGGCCACCTTCATCATTCAGGTGTGGGTTGTGCCGTCGTCCTTCGCCGATTGGGCCCGAGTCCAGGTCTGCACCCCGGTTCGGGAGGAAGTGTCGGGCTTTGGACTGTCCTTCTTCGCGTTTGGTCTCATCGAAAGTCACGTATGGCTCCTCGTGGCGATGTGGGAGCTGATGAGGATGTATGTTCCAGCCATCGAAGGCAGGCGGCTCACCCGCGCAGAAGCGAGAGTGGCGACGTTTTTCAAATTCATGTGGCGCGGCGCGCTTGCCGTACAGGTGCTGATCGTGGGCGCGGTCCCGGCGGCAGTCCGCTGGTGGCTCCCGGTTCGCGTGTGCCCCGACCCTGAGCCGTGGGGTGACTGTGGGTCCGGCTACGCCGGAGGGCTCGAAATTGGGCTTTGCGAGTACCCGACGGAGCTCGTGCTGGTCTTGTACGGCAACATCGTCTTGAGCCTCGCGATGAGGCTGTGGGATTCGTGGAGGGGCGGTTGGAACAGCGTGAGGCCGTTATTCATCGAGCTTCGCTCGAAAATGGCGGGAGGATAGCACGGACGATCCGGCTGGATTCGATGGGGTGGTGTTGGCGTTGGCCGCCGGGGACCTGGACGGCGCCCAGCGCCTGGCGCTCGACGCCCTGGCCGAGGCCGAGGCGGCCGGGGACCTCGAGGCCGTGGCGAGGATGAGGCTGGCCTTGCTCGGCATGGCACGCCTTGCCGGCGATACAGCCGCCGAGGCCCGTGAGATGCGGGGAATCGAGGCGGCCGCGGCCGCGCACCCGGCGAGCCCGGTCGAGACGGCCTGCGACCTTGCGCGTGCACGGCTTCTGTTCGAGGCGAACGACCCACGAGGGGCGGTGGCGGCCCTCAGACGTGCGACCCTGAAGCAGGCAATGGGCATCGGTGGGGAGTTGTCCGGGGCGGTGCTCGCGGACATGATGGTTGCGGCGGCCCGCCAACGGGTCAGGGACCCCCGACTGGCCGGCGACCTCCAAGGGGCACTGCTCGCCCTGGCGCCTCCGGAACAGGTCGGAATCGCGGGCGTGGCGCTCGACGTTGCCCGGGATCCCGGCGGAAACTCCGCTGCTCGGAAGGCACTCCAAGCGAAAAGGGCCGGCAGGCACTCCGATGCCGCATGGTCCTATCTGGCCTCCACGGCGGGCGCCATCCGCCAGGGGGACCTCAGGCGGGGCATCCGGCGGCTCTTGAGCGCGCGCCAAGAAGCGGTCCTGGCCGCGGACCCGGTCGCCTACTCGTTCGCGGCCCTGCTCCTCTTCATCCTCTACGTCGTCTCCGGAGAGCCGGTCAACGCGGTCGCGACCGCCCTGCGGGCCAAGGCCAGCCTCGACGACCTCCTCGGCCCCGGCGCGGGCGACGACTTCAAGTCCCTCCTCGACCTGTGGCGCCTCGCGGTCGGCGAAGACGCCTTCCACGAGCACGTGCGAGCGTTCATCGAGGCGAGGAAGCAGGGGGCGCTGTAAGGGAAGGCCCCCCAAGCACAGGCCCCTCAAAAACGGGCCCGGGGTCCTCACGCGACGGTCCGGACCCAGGCCACGGTCCGGCGGAGCCCCTCGTCGAGGTCCACGAGCGGAGAATACCCCAGTTCGTCGCGCGCACGTCGCGAGGAAAACCAGCAATGCAGGCCCGCGACCCGCACCCGGTAGCGGGTCAGGAGGGGCGGGCGTCCCGTGAGGGCGGACCACGCCTCGCAGGCGGCCGCCGCGGCCAGCGCGGGACCGAGCGGGATGCTGCGGCGGATACGGGGTCTGCGAAGCAGGTCGCAGACGCGGTCCATGAGGTCGCGCCAGGTGGGACGGCCCTCGTCTGCAATCACATACACGCGACCCGCGGCGGCCGGGTGCTCCGCGGCCAGGGCGATCCCGTGGGCCAGGTTCTCGGCGTACGCCGTGCAGAAGACCGCGCGGCCGCCGTTCACGTGCGCGTACCGGTCCAGGTGGCGCACGAGCGGCAGGAAAGTCGTGCGGTCGTGCGGGCCGAAGGGGAAGAGACCGGGCCGGACGACCACGCCTTCGACGTGCCCCGCGGCGTGGGCGCGCATCACCTCGTCCTCGGCGAGGATCTTGGACCGCGCGTAGGGCATGGCGACGTGGTCGCGGGGCCGGTCCTCGTCCCCGTCCGCGATGCCGCGGCCGTGCAAGCGGTGCACGGCCAGGGTGGACACGAGCACCACCCTGCGGACCCCGGTCCGCCGCGCCGCCTCCACGAGGCGCCGCGTCCCCACGGCGTTGACCTCGAAGTACTCGGACGCGGGACCGTGATCCCCGACCCGCGCGGCCAGATGGCAGACGACCTCGACCCCGTCCGTGGCGGCGAGCAGGGAGTGGGGCACGCGGAGGTCTCCCCACAGGACCCGCGCCCCCGTGTCCTCGATCGCCCGAAGCGACGTGCCCGGCTGGGCCAGCACGCGGACGTCGTGACCCGCCTCGCGCAGGCGCCGGACCACGTGGCTCCCGATGAAGCCGTTGCCGCCGGTCACGAGGACGCGCATTCCCGCACCTGCCTCGCCTCAGCCGGTCAGGCCGCCCCGAATCGCGCAGAAGACGTCGTTGAGCACGCCGAGCGCGTAGTGGAACACCAGGACGTACAGGACCGACCGCGTCTTGAGCGCCCACGCCCCGAGCAGGAAGCCGGCGGCCACGGACGCCCACAACTCGCCCGCGGGCTTCCCGATGTGCAAGAGGGCGGACGGGAAGGTCTGGACCGCGATCGCCCCGAAGTCCCCGATCCGGTCTCGCAGGCCGAACAACAAGAACCCCCGGAACAGGAACTCCCAGCCGACGTAATACAGGAGCAGCGCGACCTCGTACGCGGCGAACCGGCCCCCGTCCGCGGCCGCCAGCCGCGACAGGGGGTACTCGGCCTGGAAGTCCGCCTGACCCGCGGACAGGAAGGCGAGCGGGACCGCCAGGGCCACGGCCACGACGAGCGACTTCCCTCCAAATCGCCCATCCCCGACCCGGAGGCCGGCCTCCGCGAGCCCGCGACCCAGCACGCCCCGCCAGACGAGGGCCGGAACCGCGAAGAACAGCACGAACGCCGCGCAGAACTGGTACAGGCGCGCGTGCATCTCGGCCAGGGGATGGCCCGCGACCCCGGCGAGGGGCGCCAGGACTTGCAGATAGAACCCGGGGTTCCCGAACTGGACGTAGGCCGGCGGCAGGACCACCCCGAGTCCCAGGACCCAGGCGCCGGCCCGGTCCGGGGGGCGCAGGTGGGACCAGAACCCGGAGCCCGTCGAGGACATCCCCTCATCCGTCCCGGGCGCGATCACCCGTGGAATTCTCTGGACAAGATCGGTGCATCCGCTCCCCTCGAACCCGCGGCCACTGCAGGACCCCGGCGGGCCCCGAATCCGCCGTCAATTTCCGCAAGCCTTTGAATAAACATGAAATCTGCTTCGTCTCATTTCACCACCCTGGGGCCGCGACGAATCAACGTGTTCCGTCGTTCTTCCGAGACCGGGATGGCGGATCGTAGGGGCGGTCCCCGGGCATCCGGAACCCGCACCCGATCGGGGGCTGCCACAGCAGGTTCAACCCCTGGCTCCACCACAGGAAGGACACGTGGATGTGGTGATGGTGGTACGGCCACCCGCTCCCGTACGCGAGTGCCCCACCCGCCAGGCGGTTGTACGCCGTGGCCGAGATCCACCCCTTGTCCTTCTGCGCCTTCAACTCGTCGAGGATCAGCGGGGCGATCAACTGGTCCACCCCGGCGACCCGGAAGCGCGGGTTGTCCGCGAGCACGGCCAGGAAGTAGGCGGTCCGCTGGAGGTCCACCACGTGGTTCGTCACACTCGTGCAGTAGGCCCCGTTGTTGCTCCCGCCGATGGGGTCGCAGATCACCTTGCCCAGGTTGTCCGCCCCGGTCTGGTAGTACGCCACGTCAATGTTCCCGCCCTGGTCGTGCGTCGTCTCGGGGTGACGCGGGTTCCCCACGTCGAAGCCCGGGGTCCCGCCGTCAATCTGCCCCATGTCGAGCAGGCCCAGGGGGTTGGTCCCGGGAAACCGCGCCTGCACCTCGTGGATGGCGTGGCGGATCGCCATGATGACCTCGCGCCGCAACCATCGGTATGACGAGGAATGTTCCAGAACATATCCTTCGCCGACGTATGGATCGGCGGGGTCGGGATACGGGAACTGCTTCAGGTTGACCTTCCCCAGTCCCATCTCGCACTTCTGCGTCGCCGGGTCGCACCCCGCGCACTCGTACGGGTCGAAGAACGCCTTGCAGTCCGGCCCGTCCTTCCACGGGGTCAGGCGGACGTCCAGTTTGTAGGTGTTGGCCGCCCCGTTCCAGCCGTCCCCGCGAAAATAGACCGTGCGGGACCCCGCCAGCGCCAACACGCTCAGATATTCATCGTTCCAATCATACGTGCGCCAGGACGCGGGGTGGTGCTCGAACGTGTACCGGCAGCCGATCAGGTCCCCCGCGGCGTCGAAGACGCACAGGTCCAGGTCCCCGAGTTTGTGGACAAAGTACATCCCGAGCGTCCCGGAGTTCCCCGCCGGGATGTCCAGCCGGAACCAGTCCTGGTCCCCGGAGCACACCTGGAACCCCTCCATCACCCCGGGGGACACCACCGCCGCCTCGCCCAGGAACTCGTTGGGCTCGAACGTCTCGTCCGTGCACGTGAACTGGTACGGCTTGCACTCCCCTCCCTGGCACACGAGGTCCCCCGGGCAGTACCCCATGGGATTGGACGCCGAGCATCCGAGTTCCTCCGGGACGCAGAACTCGTTGCCCGGATCGCAGAACGCGTCCGCCGGGCAATCCCCGTCCGACGCGCAGTCCGGCCAGCAGACGTTCTTCCCGCCCGTCACGGTCAGGCCGACGCAGGCGTACCCCTTCGCCTGCGGGCAGTCCGCGACGGTGTCGCACGTGGCCAGACAGGCGTATCCGCCACCCTCCAGCACCTGGAAGCAGTCGCTCCCCACGGGACACGACCCGGCCGTGCAATCGAAGACCAGACAGTAGCCGCCGATGAAACCGGTCGGGTCGTTCCCGACCACCTCGGGATAGCAGACCCCGCCCGGGTCCTTGCAGTTCGCGTCGGAGGTGCACGGTTTCCCCACGGACCCCTCCTGCATCCCCTGGCAGGCTCCGGCCACGCACGTCTCGCCCGTCTTGCAGGTCCCACACGACCCCCCGCACCCGTCTCCCCCGCATTCCTTGCCCGTGCAGTTCGGCGTGCAGCCCACGCACTGCCCGGCCTCGCAGGATTGACCGGCCGGGCACGTCCCGCACGACCCCCCGCACCCGTCTCCCCCGCATTCCTTGCCCGTGCAGTTCGGCGTGC
>DYKK01000225.1 GCA_020722625.1 Anaeromyxobacter dehalogenans | reverse complement strand
GTGGCTGGAGGGGGTGGGCGGGTGGGCCACCAGGAGGTTCCCCATGCGCTACGACTCCGACCTGTCGTTCGTCTTCAACAACCCGACCCGCGTGATCTACGGGGCGGGCAGCGTGTCCGAGGCCGCGATGGAGGCCGACCGGCTCGGGATGGGGCGCGTCCTGGTCGTGTCGGACCGCGTCCTGAAGGAGCGCACGGACCTCGTGGACCGCGTGTGCGGGGTGCTCGGGGGCCGCGTGGCCGCCGTGTTCCTGGACGTGCCGTCCGATTCCGGCGTCGAGGCGGTCGAGGCAGGGTACGCGGCCGGGCGGGAGGCCGGGGCCGACGGGGTGGTGTCCGTGGGCGGGGGGAGCGTGCTGGACACCGCCAAGGGGGTGTGCCTGCTCCTGCGGGAAGGGGGACGCCTGCGCGACTACGAGGGCTTCCAGAACCTGACGCGCAAGGTGGCCCCGCACGTCGCGATTCCCACCACCGCCGGCACCGGGTCCGAGGTCACCTATGTCGCGGTCATCAAGGACCACGAGGCGGGCCGGAAACTCCTGTTCGGGGACTATCACCTGACGCCCGACTCGGCCATCCTGGACCCGGGCATGACCGTGGGCCTCCCCGCGCACCTGACCGCGGCCACGGGCATGGACGCGCTGTCGCACGCCATCGAGGCCATGCACTCGCTCCAGCGGGAGCCCATCGCGGACGCGCTCGCGACCCACGCAATCCGGCTCCTGCGCGAGGCGATCCCCCTGTGCGTGCGGGAGCCCGAGAACCTCGCGGCGCGGGGGCAGCAACTGGTCGCGGCGTGCATGGCCGGAGCCGCCTTCTCGAACGCGCAGGTCGGGCTGGTGCACGCGATGGCCCACACCGTGGGGGCGCGCTTCGGGGTCCACCACGGGCTCGCGAACTCGATCTGCCTGCCGCCGGTGGTCCGGTTCAACGCCTCGTCGTGCGGGCGGGTCTATCGAGACGTGGCCCACGCGTTCGGGGTGGCGCTTGTGGACGACCCCGAGGCCCTGGGCAGGGAACTGGCGCGGGCTCTGCGCGACTTCGCGGCCTCGATGGGACTTCCGGCCTCCCTCCGGGCGGTCGGGGTCCCGCGCGACGCCCTGCCGGACCTCGCGGAGGCGACGCTCTACGACGGGGCGCTGGTGTACAACGGTCGCCCTGTCGGGGATGCGTCCGAGATCCTCCCGGTGTGGGAGGAGGCGTGGTCCGGCGTCCCTTGATTGCGACTGGTGATATGACAAAAATAGCAATATTCATCACAATAGCAATCGCGTTCGCCGCCTGCCGAAGCCCCTCCCCGATCGGGAGGCCCGATTCGCGGGCCGACACCGCCGAGGACCGGCCGGAGTCCCTCGTCGAGGACGCCGCCGGTCCCGGCGACCTCGCGCCGGGGGACCGGCCCGACGTCCGCGCCGACGAGGGCGGGGACGACCCAGGGTTCTCGGACCGCGTCGTGGACGCCCCGGACGGCGCGGCGCCGGACGGGGCTCCTGCCGACATCGCGACGGACGACGCCTCGTCGCACGACGGGGGCCCCGACGCCACCGGGACCCCGATCCCCCGCCCTTGCGCGGTCACGTTGACGTACCGCCCTCAGGCCCCCGCGTCCTCCGTGACCGTGCCCGGCGAGTGGAACGGGTGGGACAAGGCCGCGCATCCCATGCAGGACCCCGATGGGGACGGGACCTTCGAGGTCACCCTGGGCCCCGGCGACGTCCCGCCGGGCGAGTGGGGATACAAGTTCCTCGTGGACGGGACCGCGTGGGTCTTCGACCCGGGCAACCCCCTGGTCAAGTACGTGGGGGCCGACTTCACAGAAAACTCGCGTCTGATCATGCCGGACTGCGAGGCGCCCCTCCTGACCCTCGTCTCGGCGCGCGCGGACTGGCCCTCCCGCACGATGGACCTCGTGGTCCAGGCGTACACCGGGGTCTCGGGCCGGCCGCTCGACCCCGCGAGCCTGCGGGTCGAACAGGGCGGGGAGGCCCTCCCGGGCGACTGGTTCCACCCGGACTCTCAGCGCTTCGAGGTCCATCGGACGGATGTCTCGCCCGGCAAGCACTCCTTCGTGTTCCGCGCGGCGAACGCGCGCGGCGAGGCCGTCCCCCTGTTCGTCCCGGTCTGGCTCGAGGAGAGGCCGTTCTCGTGGCGGGACGCCGTGCTGTACTTCGCCATGACCGACCGGTTTCACGACGGGGACCCCGGCAACGATCAGCCCGCCGGCTGCCTCCCGGCGGGGCACAAGGCCAACTGGATCGGTGGCGACTTCGCGGGCCTGCGCCAAAAGATCGAAGAAGGATATTTCGACTCGATCGGGGTCAACGCGATCTGGGTCAGCCCGGCCAACGCGAACCCCTCGGGCTGCTTCCCCGGGGACCTGGGGCTGCAATACACGGCATATCACGGCTACTTCCCGGTGTCCCTGGACCAGACCGACGCCCATTTCGGGAGCCTCGACGACCTGCGGGCCCTGACCGCGGCGGCCCACGCCCGCGGGATTCGCGTCCTGATGGACCTGGCGGCGAACCACGTCCACGAGGAATCGCCCCTGTGGTCCCTCCACAAGGACTGGTTCCACACGACCCCCATCCTCTGCGGGGAGGACGACAACTGGACGAAGCACCCCCTCGACTGCTGGTTCCAGCCGTACCTGCCGGACCTGGACTTTCGCAACCTGGACGCCCTGAACGCGGTCACGGACGCGGCGATGGCGTGGGCGATGGAGGCCGACCTGGACGGGTTCCGGGTGGACGCGGTCAAGCACATGGTCCACGACTTCGGACGGACGCTGCGGCACAAGGTCCGCACGCGCCTCGAAACGAGCGGGGTCCCGTTCTATCTGGTGGGCGAGACCTTCGACGGCCTCGACAAGATCAAGGAATACGTGTCGGACGTGGAGTTGCACGGGCAGTTCGATTTCCCCCTGTACTGGGCCGTGCTCGGGGCGTTCGCGCGGGACCAGACCGGGCTGTGCGCGGTGGCGGACACGCTTCAGGCCTCCAGCACGGCGTACGGCCCCGGCGCGGTGATGTCGAACTTCCTGGGCAATCACGACGTGCCGCGCTTCCTGTCGCACGCGGCCGGGCAGATCCCGAGCGACAACCCCAACGACCCGACCGTGAAGTGGATCGGGTGGAACGACCCGCCCCAGGCGCCGCCGTCCGAGGACCCGTACCGCCGGCTCGTGATGGCCTTCGCGTTCCTGATGACCGTGCCCGGGGTGCCGCTTGTCTATTACGGGGACGAGGTCGGAATGCCCGGGGCCGGGGACCCGGACAACCGCCGGCCCATGACCTTCGAGGGGCTCTCGCCGGTGCAGGAGTGGGTGCGGACCTCGGTCGGGGTGCTCGCCCAGGCCCGGCGGGACCATCCCGCGGCCCGGACGGGTCAGTTCCGGCGCCTCGCGTGCGAGGCCGAGGCCCTGGCCTACGCGCTGACCTCCCCGGGAGACCTGGTCGTGGCGGCCTTCAGCCGGGCCGCGGACCGCACCCTGACGCTCGATCTCTCAGGGCTGTCCGGGGTCCCCGGGACCCTCACGGACGTGCTGACCGGCCAGACCTCGCCCGTGTCGGGCGGGAAGGTCCAGGTGACGATTCCGCGCCTGGGGGTGCGGGTGCTCGTGCCCTGACGGGGAGGCGACGATGCGAGGCGGATGGTTCCTGGCGACCGGAATCGCCCTCGGGGTCGCGTGCGGGGGGGGCGGCGGGACCGCAACGGACCCGGGTCCTGCGGGCGCCCGGGACGCCGGCGACACGGCCGCGCCCGACGGGGACGGCGGCCTGGGTCCCGCAGCGGACGCCCCGGCCGACGTCCCGGGCGACGACGCCGCGTCGCCCCCCTTCCAGGAGAACCCGGCGCACGTCCTCTTCGATCTGTTCGCGACACCGGCGCAGGCCCCGTTCCCGTCCGACCACTACCGCGACCCCGCGACGGGGCGCATCGTCCTCGACGGCGCGGCCTTCTCGAGCGCGATGCTGCCGATGGTGGACACGTTCCAGGGGTTCCTGGACGCGGCCGCCCAGATGGACGGGTTCGCGACATACGCCCCCCTCGTCTTCCTGTCGTCCGTGCCGCTCGACCCCTCGTCGCTGCCGGCCGACGAGGCCGCATCGCTCGAGGCGGGGGCGTCGGTGCGCCTGCTGGAACTGGATGCGGGCGGCCATCCGGCCTCCCCGGTCCCCCTCCGGGTCGAGTACCGCCAGATGGACGCCCAGGACGGCCCGAGATACCTGGTCACGGCCCTCCCCGCGACGCTGCTGCGGCCCCGGACCCCCTACCTGTTCGTCGCCACGGACGGACTGCGCGAGGCCGGCGGCGGGCCGCTCGGGCGGTCGCGCGGGTTCGCGGAGGTCCTGGGCCAGGTCCCTGTCCGGCCCGGGGACCCGACCCGGGCGGCCCTGGTGGAGCGCGAGAAGGCACGGCTCGGTCCCCTGGTGGCGGGACTCGCGGACCCCGACCGTGTCGTGGCCGCCGTGGACTTCACCACGGGCGATGCCGCCGCCGACACCGTGGACATCCTGAAGCAGTTCTGGAGGGGCGGGCCGTACGGGAAGGTCTCGTACGACCTCGACGGGGACCACGACGGCAGCCCCGACGTCTCCTTCGGAGCGGCCTACCCCGAGTGCCCGCCGGACGGCGATGAACTGGGCTACGGGGTCGCCGGGGTCTTCGAGCCCGTGAACCTGACCGGGCCCCAGGACGAGTTCGTGAGGGGCGCGGACGGGGAGTGGGAGACCTTCCCGCCCGAGCGCGTGGGGTTCTGGCTGATGGTGCCCTCGACGGCCGCGACCGGGCCCGCGCCCGTGGTCCTGATGGCGCACGGCATCAACGCGGACCACTCCCAGCTGTGCGGGGTCGCGAGGGACCTCGCCCGGGCCGGGCTCGCCACGCTGCGCTTCGACTTGCCGCGGCATGGGGCCCGGGGCGGAGGGGCCATGGACTTCCTCGACCTGACGCGGCCGGCCAGGATCCGCGACAACGTGCGCCAGGCCGCGGTGGACCTGGCGTGCCTGACCCTGCTCGTCGAGGCCCTCGCGGCGGAACTCGACCTCCTTCCCCCCGGGGCCCCGGATGGGGTCCCGGAACTGGACGGGGCCGGGGTGGGATTCCTCGGCCATTCCCTCGGCGGGATCGTCGGCGGCGTGTTCGTGCCGCTCCACGACCGGGTCGGGCCGGCGGTCCTCAACGTCGGGGGCGTGGGGCTCGCCCACATGGTCGAGTCGTACGTCGTGCCGGAGGGCATGGGCGGGATGTACGAGATCATGGGCATGGTCCACCTCGCCCAGCACCTCCTGTACCCGGCCGACGGCGTGTCCTTCGCGCACCTCCTGGTCCGCCAGCCCCTGACCGCCCTCCCGGACGGCCATCCGGTCCTCGTCCACGAGCACATGGGCGACACCACGGTCCCGAACAGGACCACGGAACTCCTGGCCCGGTTCGGGGGCATCCCCCTGTTGCAGCCCTACGTCTCCCTGGTGCCCGGTCTCGACGTGCTCCCCGCGGGCGAGGCGACCTCGGGCCTGTGGCAGGTGGACGGCGTGATCCACGGCGCCTTCGTGAAGTCGCCGTCCGACCCGAAGATCGCGCTCGAGCGCCGCCAGGCGGCGCACTTCCTGTGGACCGCGCTCACGACCGATCAGCCGGAGAT
>DYKK01000224.1 GCA_020722625.1 Anaeromyxobacter dehalogenans | reverse complement strand
ATCGGAGTTGGCTTCGCCGACCCTTCGGGTTCGCGTCCCCAGGGAGGCACGAAGCCACCATGTCGCGATCCTGCAACGGGGCAGGTGGCCTGGGAGGGGATCGGGCACGGGAAAGGGGCTGGCGCCACCGCAGCGCCCCGCCCCCCGCGTCCAACGCGGCCCTGACACTGTCACTGACCCTGACACTGTCCTCTGTCACTGCCACGGCTCCTGAACCTGTCCACTGAACCTGCCATTGCCACGGCCTCGCCGGGGAGTCCGAGGTGCACGTGGCGATTGGTTGCGGGCTTGCGCTGGCGGCGTTGGCTTCGCCGGCGCTTCGACCCGTCTTGCCTGACGTGCTATCCTCTCTCCCGCGTGGTTCCCCCGGGGGAGGCCGGGTGCTCGCCGAGAGCGTCCTCAATGCCCTTCGTGCGGCGGTCGGGCTCGACGGCGTATCGGTGCGCGAGGCCGACAAGGCCTTCTATTCCGGGGACCTCTGGCCGAGACTCCTGATCCGGCGGCTCGCCCGCGAGGCCCCGGCGACGCTGCCCGACGCCGTGGTGTGGCCGCGCGACGCGGAGGCGGTCCGCGGGGTGGTCGGCATCTGCCGCGAGGCGGGGGTCCCGGTGATCCCGTACGGCGCCGGCTCGGGGGTGTGCGGCGGGACCGTCCCGGTGCAGGGCGGAGTCGTCCTCGACCTCAAGCGGATGAACCGCCTCGTCGAGGTGGACGAACTCTCGATGACGGCCGTGGTCGAGCCCGGGATGATCGGGCGGCACCTCGAGAACGCCCTCAACGAACGCGGGTACACGCTCGGGCACTTCCCCTCCTCCATCATGTGTTCCACGGTCGGTGGATGGGTCGCGACACGGTCGGCGGGCCAGTTCTCGTCGCGCTACGGGAAGATCGAGGACATGGTCCTCGCCCTCGACGTGGTCCTCCCCGACGGCACCGAGGTCCTCCTGGACGGGACCCGGACCCACCGGGGCCGGCCGGACTTCACCCGCCTCCTGGTCGGGAGCGAGGGGACGCTCGGGGTGGTGACGCGCGTACGCCTGAAGGTCCACCCCGTGCCGTCCGCGCGCCGGTTCGCGGGGTTCCGGTTCATGGACGTGGTCGCGGCCCTCGAGGCGATGCGGAGCATCATGCAGCACGGCTTGAGGCCCGCGGTCATGCGCCTGTACGACCCCCTCGACACCTTGATCAACCGCTTCTCCATGTCGTCGTCCGATCCGGACGCGGCGGGGCCGGGACCCGGCGGCCGGGACCCCGGAGCGGGAGGTCGGGGGATGGGAGTCCCGGCCGACTCGATCGGGGCGTTCCTCGGACGCACGATCGGCGCCGACCTGTCCGACCTGGCCTCGCTCTTGACCGGCCCGATGCTGCGCGCGTTTCTGTCCCATCCCGCGCTCCTCCAGCACGCGATCGCCCGCCTCCCCCTGTCGTCCCTCCTCGTCATCGGGTTCGAGGGGGAGGGCCGGCGGACACGCGAGAACCTCGACCAGGCCACGGACCTGGCCCGGCGGGCCACGGGACGCGACCTCGGCGCCGGCCCCGGGGAATCCTGGTTCCGCCACCGCTACTCCGTGTCGTTCAAACAGAGCCCGGTGTTCGGCCAGGGCGCCTTCGTCGAGACCCTCGATGTCGCGGGCCTGTGGAAGGACATCCCCCGCATCTATTCCGAGGTGCGGAACGCCGTCATCAACCGCGCCGCGGTCCTCGCCCACTTCTCGCACGCGTATCGCGAGGGATGCGCGGTCTATTTCACCCTGGCCGGGTATCGCACGAACCCCGCGCGGCTGGGCGAGGCGTACGACGAGGTCGTCCGCAGGGCCCTGGCCGCGGCCATGAGGGCCGGCGCGACCGTGAGCCACCACCACGGCATCGGCCTGATGAAGCGCGCCTTCACCCCGGAGGAGTACGAGGGGGGGGACCGCCTGTTCTGGGCCCTCAAGGAGGCCCTGGACCCGAGCGGCATCATGAACCCCGGGAAGGTCTATCCCCCCACCGTCCCGGTCGAGCGGCCGGAGACCGAGGGCCCGCCCGAGCGCTCCGAGTTCGAGTCCGCGGCCTCGTGGGAGCACTGGACCCGCGGAGGGCGCGTCGTGGTCCCGGAGGTCCCCGAGGAGATCATCGAGGTCCTCGACCTGGCCCGGTCCACGGGCCGCCGGATCGTCTGCCAGCAGGCGCGGCGTCCCGGGGAGGAGCGCGTGTCGGCCGGCGCGCGGGCATCGGGCGACCGGGGCGCGCCCGAGCCCTCGCAGGAGGCGTTCACGGTCCTCGACCTGTCGCGTCTCGACGAGGTCCTGGACATGGACCCCGTGTCCGGGACCGTGACGGCCCAGGCCGGGATCACGGTTCACCAGCTGGAGAACTTCCTGCACGAGAAGGGTTTCACCCTGGGATTCGTGCCGAGGTCGCGGCTCCTGCTGAGCCTCGGGGACTACCTTGCGACGTCCTGCCCCAGCGAGGGGAGTCCCCTGTACGGGACGATCCTCGAGAACTGCCTCGGCCTGTCCGCGGTGATGGCGGACCGGACGTCGTTCAAGGTCCGCCCGAGCCCCAGGCGGGCCGTGGGGCCGGACCTGATGCACCTGCTGCTGGGGGCCCGGGGGCGGTACGGGGTGATCACGGCGGCGTGCCTGCGCGTCTTCCCACTGCCCGCCGTCCGCGAGGCCGTCGCCTTCGCCGCGGATGACGCGGTGGTGGCCCTTTCCGCGGTACGAACGACCCTCGTGAGGCAGGCCCGGCCGGAGTGGGTGCTGCTCGTGGTCCGGGCCCCGACGCATCTGGACAGTCGCCGGCGGGTCCGCGTCGTCTATCAGTTCGGGGGGAACCGCGCGTCCGTGACCGCCCATCTCTCCCTGGTGCGGTCCGTCATGGAGTCCCTCGGGATGGAGGGGGAGCCGGTGCGCGCGGAAGAGCGGATGGTGCCTCATTCGAGCCGCGCCCGCGCGGTCGAGCGGTTCCTGCCGATGAAGGCCGTGATGGAGTCGCTCGCGGACCTGGCCGAGGTCCCGGCCGAGACCTGCCCCGAGGCCCACGTCACCGACATCGCCTCCCACGGAGCCACGCTGCGGCTGCTGATCCGGGCCGAGACCCACGTCTTCCCGGCGGCGCTCGTCGAGCGCCTGTCGGACTCCAGGCCCCCCGAGGTCCTCGTCGCGGTCGCGGACCGGCTCAAGCAGACCCTGGACCCGGACGGGACGCTCAACCCCCACGTGACGGGAGACGGAGGATGAGGGGACCACGAACGCCCGCCACGGACACGCTCGAGCCCCGCTCGGCCACGCCCCCGTCCGGGGCCGAGGTGCGGCGGGGACCCTACGACCTCTGCGCCTTCTGTCCCGACCTCTGCCTGGACCGGTGCCCGGTCGCGGAGGCGACCGGGTCGTCCGCCTTGTCCCCCCACGCGAAGATGCTGTCGGGGTGGTGGTGGACCCACGGGCTCGCGACGCCGGGTCCCGACCTCGCCCGGCTCGCCTTTCAGTGCACGGGGTGCCAGGCCTGTCACGAGGCGTGCGAGCACGGGGTGGACGTGGCGGACGCCCTGTTCAGGCTGCGGGCGGAGTGGACCGCGGCCGGCCATTCGCCGTATGACCGCACCCTGTTCACGGGGGGCGGCGTGGAGGCGCCCGAGGACCTGATCCGCGCCCAGGCGAGGGTTATCCCGCACCGCTTCTTCGTCCCGGAAGCCCAGGCCGTCCTGTTCGCCGGTTGTCGGGCCCTGCTCGATCACCCGCAGGCGGTGCGCGACGTGCTCGCCGTGTTCCGGGGTCTCGACATCGAGTTCGTGGGGGCGGCCGAGGCCGCGGCCGTGTGCTGCGGGTATCCCCTGTACGCCGGGGGCCTGTGGGACGACTTCGCGCGACACGCGCGCCGGGTGTCCGACTCCTTGCGCCGCTACCGCCTGGTCGTGGCTGTCTCGCCGTGCTGCGCCCACACGATGAGGAACCTGTTCCCGGTCGTGGGCGTGGAGGGTCCTCGGGTGACCACGGCGCTGGAACTCGTGGCCCCTCTGGTGATGCGGATGAAGCGGGAGCCGCTCGGACAGGCCGTCGCCTATCACGACTCGTGCTTCCTCGGGCGCCTGCTCGGGCTCTACTCGCTCCCGCGCGAGGTGCTGGGACACGTCCTGGGGATGCCCCCGATCGAGCTGCGGCGCGCCCGCGAGGAGTCCCCGTGCTGCGGCGCGGGCGGCGCGTGGGACCGGGTCGCCCCGGCCGAGGCGGCGGTGGCGGCCCGTCGCGTCCTCGCCCTGGCCGAGGACGCGGGGTCGAACGTCCTGGTGACCGCCTCTCCGGACTGTTTCGTCCATCTCAACTCGGCCGGAAAGGCCGAAGGGTCCCCCGCGGTGAACGTCGTGGACCTGTTCCACCTGCTGGCGCGCTGGCTGGGGTCGGACCCCGAGCGCGCGGGTGCCCGAGGAGACGCCCGCGGGCGGCGCAAACCCATCGAAGGACCGGGGTCATGACGGCGAGGAGCCCGGAGGGGGCAGGTGGGCGGCCCCCCGGATGGACCCACCCGGTTTTCATCGTGAACCCGGCCAGCGGGGCCGGGGCCACCCGGTCCCGGTTCCTCGGGATGGAACCGGCGCTGCGCCGCCTGTTTCCGGGGATGGAAGCGACGTTCACCGAGGGCACCCTCCACGCGGCGCGTCTGGCCGCGGAGGTCGCGTCGCGGGGCGATGTGGACCTGCTGGTCGTGTTCGGGGGGGACGGGACGCTCAACGAGGCGGTGTCCGGGCTGTTGGCGGACGGCAGGCCGAACGCGCCGGTCCTCGCGGTGTTCCCGGGCGGGACCGGGGGCGACTTCCGGCGCCTGCTCGGGCTGACCGCCGACCCGGACCGGCTGCTGGACTACCTGGCGCGTGGCCGTCCCCGGTTCGTGGACGCCGGGGTCCTCGAGTACGTCACCCCGGAGGGCCGGGCCGAGACCCGGTCCTTCCTGAACATCGCGAGCGCCGGGATCTCCGGGGTCGTGGACCGGTACGTGAACTCCACGACCAAGGTCTTCGGGGGCCGCGTGTCTTTTCTCGTGGGGACCTTGCGCGGCATGGTCGGCTACCGCAACGTCCCGATGCGCGTGCGGGTGGACGGGCGGGACTTCCACGAGGGACCGGCCGCGCTCGTGGCGGTCGCGAACGGGCGCTTCTTCGGCGGCGGAATGATGATCGCCCCCGGGGCGGCCCTGGACGATGGGCTCCTGGACGTGGTCGTGCTCGGGGACCTGTCGAAGGCCCGGTTTCTGGGCTTGTCGCGCACCATCTATTCCGGGCGGCACGTGGGCCGGCCGGGGGTCGTGGCGACGCGCGGCCGCGAGGTGGTCGTCACCGCCGAGCGCGAGGCCCTGATTGACCTCGACGGCGAGCAGGTGGGCCGCCTCCCGATGACGGCGAGGCTGCTCGGGGGCGCGATCCGTCTGCTCGTTCCGGAGGGTCCAGGTCCGATTCCCGGGGTGTTCACATCGGACGGTCCCGAATCCGCCATCAATTTCCGCAACTCTTCGAATTAACATGACATCTGCGTCGTTGCATTTCACCACCCTGGGGCCGCGACTTCCCCCGCCCCCCATCTATCGGACGTGCCACCGGCACGTCCTCCCGTGCTCGCTCGCTTCCGCTCGCTGCGCCCGGAGATGGGGCCCCGCTATCGGACGTGCCACCGGCACGTCCTCCCGTGCTCGCTC
>DYKK01000223.1 GCA_020722625.1 Anaeromyxobacter dehalogenans | reverse complement strand
CAGTGCCAGTGCCAGGACAACGTCGGTCGCGGGGGCGGGGCATGACGAGGAGGCCACGTCCACCGCGACCCCGGACCCCGGATGCCGGACTTCCACGAAGAAACTCATCGCGAACCTGGAGCCGCGGGCACTGCCCGCGTCCAAAGGGTCGGATTCATCCGTCAGGGCCCGCGAAGCCGGTGTCGTACTTGACATGTCCGGTGAATTGGTGTCTCCTTTCACCGATGAAAGAACCCTTTCGGCCATGAAAGGAACACAGATGGACATCGGGCAGGCCAAGGTCCCAAAGGAGTCCGGCGGCGTTCCCACGAAAAAGACCTCCTCACCCGCGCGTACGGGCAATCGGGGCATTCGGGAGCAGGTTCGCTCGACCGAGGGCTACGATGCGCAGGCCGCCTTGCTGAGGCCCCCCACCCCCGGCGAGGCCGGGCCGACCGTGAAGGACCTGCCTGCCGGGGTCCTGATCCTGTCGAGCGACCCCCAGTACACGGACAAGCAGTACCTCTCGTGGTTCCGAGACCAGGTGAAGGCCAAGGTCGCCTGCTGGGGAGGGGCCTTCGACCCGGCCAGCGTGTACCTGGCGCAGAAGTCGGTGGGCCCGGACAAGCAACGAGTCATCGCCATGAACTGGACCGCCTCCTGGGGAACCGTTCCTTCCACCAAGGAGATGCCCCCGGATTTTTCGTGGTCACCCATTGACGCACGGGCGGCTGTGGCCGGCGTCCACGCGCTGCCTGGCTGGGCCGAGGTCCGGGCGGAGAACCAGGGAATCCTGGACAACATGCTCGGCGGAGAACTCAACCTGGTGTCGCGGGCGGCGCGCGACGAACTGCGCCCGAAGTTCCCCGGGCTGCCGTCCAAGCCGCCGAAGGACCAGGCGGCGACCCTGGAGGGCCTGATCGGTTCCCAGGACGCGCTTCCTGCCCTGTCCACCGAGGAGGTGTCCACCTCGTCCGTGACGTTCACGCTGTCCGCCCCGGTCGCGGTGAAGGACTACGAGTTCCGGGGCAAGAAGGCGGACGCCGAGAAATACACGGCTTCCTTCAGCGACGGGACCCGCATCGAGATCGTGGCGCCCAAGGCCCCGGAGGCCGGTCTGCATTCCCATTCCGTGGCGGAGGCGGCCGATGCCCTGGCGAATCTGCCGGCCAGGAACCGGGCACGGGTCCAGCGCGTCGTGCTGAACGTGGTGACGAACCCGGACGATCCCACCTGGGCGGCCAAGTATCACCGGCCAGGTTTTCACTCGTACATGACGGCCGGAGCGTCCGGCGAGGTCACCATCTACCCGGACGCGGTCTCCAACCCGCTGCCCGACGCCAACGTGCGTCGTGGCAGCATGATCCACGAGACCGGCCACGTGTGGTCCTACCAGGAGTGGGGAACCGACACCACCAAGGGCAAGTGGGCCGAGTGGAAGAAATGCATGGATTCCGACAAGGTGTCGGTGTCCAGGTACGCCACGGCCGACATCGCCGAGGACGTCGCGGAAACGGTGCGCGCGTACGGCAGCACGAAGGGTCGGCCACAGTACAACGAATACAAGGCCCTCGTTCCCAAGCGTTGGGCCATGCTGGAAAAGGAACTGCAATGAGGCAAGCCTGGCTCGCGGGCGCGCTGCCATGGGTGATGTGCCTGGTGGTGGCCTGCAACGCGGGCTTCGCGGTGGCCAACCAGGGGGCCGGCGCGGGCGCGCCGGCCGGAGGGACGCACATGACGAATGGTACTTTCTCGCCCGCCGGTGATCGTCACCCGGGCCGTATCCACACCGTGGACCGCGCCAACGCGCGCGAGTACGACGAGGCCGCCGAGGAGGTGAGCCAGCGCGAGGCGTGGGTGAAGGTCGGGGACACCTGGAAGGCGGTGGTGCGCGTCGAGGTGGTGGGCGATGCAGGACGCCTGGAGATCCGACGGTTCGGGAACGACGGGAGCCTGCTCGAAACCACGACGATGGTCGCGCCTCCTTCGGCCCCCCCCGCGAGGCCCACGCCGGTACCGGTCCCGACGCCCGACCGCGGATCGGACGATTGACCGGCGCCACCAGATTCCGAAATACCTTACGGAGCCACGTCCACCGCGACCCCGGACCCCGGGGACAGGTTCAGTGGACCGGTTCAGGAACTGTGTCAGTGTCAGGACCACGTTGGACGCGGGGGACGGGGCGTTGATGATGAAGCCTCGTCCACCGCGACCCCGGACCCCGGACCCCGGATGCCGGATGCCGGGGTTCCCGCCCCCGTTGACGGCGACCCCGGAATGCGGTCAACTGATGTCGCTGACGCAGGACGGAGTCGGCGGTGACGCCCGAGGACAGGGACCGCGTCGAGGTCGAGGTGGTCCACCGCGTGATGGAGCGCCTGGGCCGCGACCCGGCCTCGGTCGAGCGCGCGCTGTTCGACACGCTGTACGAGGAGCGCCGCCGGCTCGAGACCGACCTGGCCGCCACCCCCGCCGAGGCGGCCTTCTACGACCGCCTCCACGCCGAGGCGGTCCGGGCCGGTCCGGACCGCCAGCGCGAGGCCCTGCGCGAGGTGGTGTGGGCCTTCACGCGCGAGGTGAGCGGCCGCTTCGACCCGACCGTGTACTGGCTCGCCACCAAGGTCGTCCCGCCCGCCCTCGACCTCCTCCTGAACACCATGAGTCCGATCCGGCTCCTCGGATCGTTCCCCGGCGGCGCGCGCCTCGACGACCAGGTCCACGTCACCGGCGAGGTCGAGCGCCTGAAGGCGCTCGCCCGCGCCGGGACGATTGTGATGACGCCGACCCACACGAGCAACCTCGACAGCATCCTGGTCGCCTACGCCATCTTCCGGATGGGGCTGCCGCCGTTCACGTACGGCGCCGGGCGGAACCTGTTCTCCAACAAGCCCATCGGGTTCTTCATGCACCACCTGGGGGCCTACCAGGTGGACCGCCGGAAGAAGGCGGACGTGTACAAGGACGTGCTCAAGACCTACGCCGGCTGCACCATCGAGGCGGGCCGCCACAACCTCTTCTTCCCGGGAGGCACGCGCAGCCGCAGCGGAGCGGTCGAGCGCCGCCTGAAGATGGGGCTCCTGGGGATGGGGCTGGATGCGTACATCCACAACCTCCAGGCCGGACGGCCCCGGCCCGACGTCTTCGTCGTCCCCGTGACCATCAACTACCAGCTGGTGCTGGAGGCGGAGACCCTGATCGAGGACCACCTCAAGGAGACGGGCCGCAGCCGCTACATCATCGAGGACGACGAGTTCTCGCGACCGCGCCGCATCCTGGACTTCCTGAACAAACTGCTGTCATTGCATTCGTCTGTCCACATCGTGGTCGGCCGGCCCCTCGACGTGTTCGGCAACGAGGTGGACGCGGAAGGGCGCTCGCTCGACCCGCGGGGGCGCCCCGTGGACCGCACGAGGTACGTGCTCTCGGGCGGCCGGCCGGCCTTCGACCGGCAGCGGGACGAGGAGTACACGCGGGAACTCGCGGCGGCCGTAGTCGCGTCGTTCCACCGCGACACGGTCTCGAAGTCCGTGAACCTCGCGTCCGACGTGGTCTTCCGGCTGCTGCGGGAGCGCAACCCGGGCCTGGACCTCTACCGGCTCCTGCGCACGGGGGGTGCCGAGCCCTCCTTCCCGCTCACGGACGTCTATGCGCGCCTCGAGGACACGCTGGCCCGCCTCCGGGACCTCGCAGCGAAGGGGCTCCTCCGCCTGGACGAGACGCTCGCGCGCGGGGACCCGGTCGCGATCCTGGGCGAGGCCCTGGCGCACCTGGGCTCGTACCATCGACGTCCGGCCATGGTCCGGCGCGGCGACCGGCTCTTCCACGAGGACCGCAACCTGCTCCTGTACTACGGCAACCGGCTGGCCGGGCACGCCGCGATGGGAGGGCTTGTGCGACCGTGACGAGGGACCTCGACATCGCCGTGGTCGGCGGCGGAGCGTTCGGCACGACGCTCGCGTCCCTGCTCGCGGAGACCGGCCGGAAGGTCGTGCTGTGGGTCCGCGAGGAAGGCCTGGCCCGCGCGATCCATCGCCGTCACGTCAACGACCGTTACCTCCCCGGCGTCCGACTTCCCCGGGGCCTGCGCGCGACCAGCGATCTCCACGGGCTCGTGCCGCGCGCCCCCGTGGTCCTGATCGTGGTCCCCTCCGAGTACTTCCGCGGCGTGGCGCGCGCCGTGGGCGAGGTCCTCGAGGGCGACCAGGTCCTCGTGCACGCCACCAAGGGGATCGAGGTCGCGACCTTCCGCCGCATGTCCGAGGTCCTGCGGGAGGAGACGTGCGCCCTCAAGGTCGGCGTGCTGTCCGGCCCGAACCTCTCGGGCGAGATCATGGCCGGCAAGCCGGCCGGGGCCGTCATCGCGTCCCGGTACGACGAGGTCGTCGCGGCCGTCCAGGCGCTGTTCAACGGGTCGCGCTTGCGGACCTACGGCGGTCGCGACGTGGTCGGCGTGGAGGTCGGCGGCGCGTTCAAGAACATCATCGCCCTCGCCGCGGGGGCCGTGGACGCGCTCGGGATGGGCGACAACGCCAAGGCCCTGCTGCTGACGCGCGGACTCGGGGAAATGGCCCGCTTCGGGGCCGCCCTCGGGGCGGACGTCGTCACCTTCCTGGGCCTCGCGGGTCTCGGCGACCTCCTGGCGACCTGCGCGTCGCCACTGTCCCGGAACCACCGGTTCGGCGAGCGTCTCGCCGCCGGCGAAACGCCCGAGCGGATCAAGGCGGACATGACGAGCGTCGCGGAGGGCGTGCCCACCACCGCCGCCGTGTACCGGCAGGCGGTCGCGCTGGGCCTGGACCTCCACATCGTGCGCGCGGTGCACGCGGTCCTCTACGAGGGATGGACGGTCCCCGACGCCCTGGCCTGGCTCCAGTCCAACCCGGCGGGGCACGACGTGGAGGCGTTGCGGTTTCGCTGAACGGACACCGAGGGATGCGCCACGACTATCCCCTGGTCCTTTGCGACGCGCGCGAATACCCCCCGGGGTTCGACGGCGACGTGTTCGTGTGGGACGTGGACAAGACGTACCTCTCCACGCGCTTCTCGTCCGTCCGGGGCCTCGCGCGCATCCCGGTGGAGTTCGCGGTGGACAAGCGGGCCGTCCCGGGGATGCCCGAGGTCTTGCGGGGGCTGCGGCGAGGTCCCGGCCCCCGCTATCAGGGTCACCCCATCTACTTCGTGACCGCGAGCCCCCCACAACTGCGCGACGTGCTCGAACAGAAGATGCTGCTCGACGGCGTGGAGCACGACGGGATCACGTTCAAGGACTGGGCCCGTTGTCTGCTGGAGCTTCGCTGGTGGAGGCTGCGCGAGCAGGTCGGCTTCAAGGTCTGCGCCCTGCTGGCGGGCCGGCTCCGGCGGCCCCGGTCGCGCGAGCACCTGTTCGGCGACGACGCCGAGCGCGACCCGGAGGCGTACCATCTGTACGCGAGGCTGTTGACGGACGACCTCTCCGCGGGCGAGGCCGAGGCCGAGATGCAGCGGGCCGGGGTCCGCGCCGAGGACCGGCGCTGCGTGCACGCGCTCCTGGACAGGCTCGGACCCGACCGAGGCCGGGTCGAGCGCGCCTACATCCACCTGGAGCGAGGCACCCCCCCCGAGGCCTGGTCGCGCCTCGCCCCGCTCGTGGTGCCGGTCCGGGGCGCGGTCCAGCTGGCCCTCGCCCTCTTCGGGCAGGGGCACCTGGACCCCGGCGCCGCCG